>CALNFG010000151.1 GCA_939792625.1 uncultured Prevotella sp. | reverse complement strand
CAGAATCACTTTGCTTCTTTCTTTCTAGCGCTACCACAGCTTCAGGTGCGTTAGCCACAAACTTTTCATTCGCAAGTTTCTTCTTAATTCCGGCAAGGAAGCCTTCAAGATGTTTGAGCTGTGCTTCCTGCTTGTCAATCTCGGCCTGAATGTCTATCAGATTACCTACCGGTACTGCAAACTCATCAGTCCCAACCATGAATCTGACAGTATCGGCAGCTTTTTCTTTTACAACGGTTATGGCACTTAGGTTAGCCATCTTCTGCATTACTTCATTATATGCTTCATATTTATTATCATTCAATGCCAACAGCTCAAGTTTGTCTTTCAAAGAAATATTCTTCTGATTTCTTATCATCCTGACATTACCGATAATCTGCTTGACATTCTCAACATCGCTTGTAAGGCGATTGTCATCATCGGTAGGAGCCTGTATTGATATTGTGTCGGTCATTATGCTATCACCATTCTTACGGTCATAGAGATGCTGCCAAAGTTCTTCTGTTATAAACGGCATGAACGGATGCAACATTTTCAGCAAGTCATTGAAGAAGTTTAGCGTTGACTTATATGTGGCACGATCAACCGGTGTTCCGTAAGCAGGCTTCACCATTTCAAGATACCAACTTGAGAACTCATCCCAGAATAAGCGATAAACGGCCATCAACGCATCCGATATACGATACTTTCTGAAAAGGTCATCGATTTCGGCATTTGTGGTTTTCAGCTTTGCCTCAAACCATTCACCTGCAATCCTGTTTATGACAGGCTGCCCGACGTCTGCCACTTCCCATCCTTTTACAAGACGGAAAGCATTCCAGATCTTATTGTTAAAATTACGGCCTTGCTCGCAAAGAGCCTCGTCAAACAATATGTCATTGCCGGCAGGAGCAGAAAGCATCATACCCATACGCACACCATCGGCACCATATTTGTCAATAAGCTCTATCGGATCGGGGCTGTTTCCGAGACTCTTGCTCATTTTACGACCTAACTTATCCCTTACGATGCCTGTAAAATAAACATTCTTGAAAGGCATTTTACCACGGTATTCATAACCGGCCATTATCATTCTGGCCACCCAGAAAAAGATGATGTCAGGAGCGGTTACAAGATCTGAAGTGGGATAATAATATTTTACCTCTTCATTGTCCGGATTGTTTATGCCGTCAAAAACAGAAATAGGCCAAAGCCACGATGAAAACCAAGTATCAAGACAGTCGTCATCCTGACGCAGATCTGATAATTCCATACTGTTGTTGCCTGTCTTTTCCCTTGCCATTTCAAGAGCTTTCTCCGGAGTTTCTGCCACAACATATCCGCCATTGCCAGGAAGATAATAAGCAGGTATGCGATGTCCCCACCATAGTTGACGACTGATACACCAGTCTTTAATATTTTCAAGCCAATGACAATATGTATTTTTATATTTAGCCGGATAGAACTTGATGTCATCATTCATAACAGGGGCAAGTGCCATATCGGCAAAATGCTGCATCTTAAGAAACCATTGTGTGGAAAGTTTCGGCTCAATTGGTACATTTGTTCTTTCAGAGAAACCAACTTTGTTTGTATAGTTTTCAACTTTTTCCAAAAGTCCGGCCTGCTCAAGGTTTTTTTCAATCTGTTTACGAACATCCATTCTGTCCATGCCGACATACAGCCCGGCAGCTTCGGATATCGTACCATTATCATTGAATATATCAATAGTTTCAAGATTATGTTTCAGACCTAAAGCATGATCGTTGATATCATGTGCAGGCGTAACTTTCAGACATCCGGTACCAAATTCGATATCAACATAACTGTCTTCTATGACAGGTATCTGTCGGTTTACAAGCGGAACGACAACATGCTTTCCTTTCAACCAGATATTTTTTGGATCGTCAGGATTTATACACATTGCGGTGTCGCCCATTATTGTCTCAGGACGCGTGGTTGCTACAACAGCATATTTACCCGGCTCTTCAACCACCATATAGCGGAGATAATAAAGTTTGCTGTGTTCTTCTTTGTAAATAACCTCCTCATCACTCAACGCTGTCTGGGCTTTCGGGTCCCAGTTAACCATGCGCACGCCACGATAAATCAGCCCCTTGTTATAAAGGTCGCAGAATACTTTTATAACACCTTTTGAACGTTTCTCGTCCATGGTAAACGCAGTACGGTCCCAATCGCAACTTGCGCCAAGCTTTCTTAATTGCTTAAAAATTATTCCGCCATGCTCGTGCGTCCAGTCCCATGCATGCTTCAAAAACTCGTCTCTGGTCAAATCTGTCTTCTTTATTCCTTGTTGAGCCAGTTTGTTTACAACTTTAGCTTCGGTTGCTATTGAAGCATGATCTGTACCCGGTACCCAGCAGGCATTTTTCCCTTCCATTCTCGCCCTTCTGACCAAAATATCCTGAATGGTGTTGTTTAGCATGTGCCCCATGTGCAACACGCCTGTAACATTGGGCGGCGGTATGACTATTGTATAAGGCTCTCGCCCATCCGGTTTACTGCTGAACAGCTTGTTGTCAAGCCAATATTGATACCATTTCGACTCCACTTCTTTCGGGTCGTATTTGCTTGCTAATTCCATTGCCTTATATTGTATTTTTATTGAAATCGATAAAAAACGATGCAAATTTACAAAATATTCATGGAAAATATCTACATTTGCATGACTAAAATATATATTTATGCATACAAGAGAAGAGAAGTTGAATGCTTTCGGACGTCTTATAGATGTGCTTGATACGTTGCGTGTAAAATGTCCTTGGGATAAAAAACAGACAAACGAAAGCCTCAGGCCTAACACTATTGAAGAAACTTTCGAACTGTGTGATGCCTTGATGAAAAACGACAAAAACAATATTTGCAAGGAATTGGGAGACGTTTTGTTGCATGTTTGCTTCTATGCGCTGATTGGCAGTGAAACCGGTGATTTTGACATTGCCGATGTATGCAATAAAGAAGCAGACAAACTGATATTCAGACATCCGCATGTTTACGGTAATGTCAAAGCTGACACAGCAGACCAAGTTACGGAAAACTGGGAACAAATAAAGCTGAAAGAAAAGGATGGCAACAAAAGAGTTTTATCAGGTGTACCTGATGCCTTGCCATCACTGATAAAGGCTTACAGGATACAAGATAAAGCAAGAAATGTTGGCTTTGACTGGGAAGACAAGGGAGATGTATGGAAGAAAGTCAGAGAAGAACTTGACGAGCTTGAGGCTGAATTACGGAAAGAGGACAAAAACAAATCAACCGAAGAATTAGGTGACTTTCTGTTCAGTGTCATTAACGCAGCCAGACTATACCACCTTAATCCGGATAATGCTCTTGAGCATACGAACCAAAAATTCATACGAAGATTCAACTATATTGAAGACCATTCCATTAAAGCAGGTAAGCCTCTGACTGATATGTCTTTGGAAGATATGGATAAATTATGGAATGAAGCTAAAAAACAAGAAATAAAATAGAATTATGGCAAAGAACACTTTCAAAAGTCTGCTGTTATTGTTATGTGCAATGATTATTGCGGGGTGTAATAATAATAAAAAGAATACTCCGATAATTGAATTTGTAGAAGACAGCACCGTTGTAGACTCAACTGTTTACGGAAGATGCGGTGACGGTACGGCAATGCACACTTTGGAACTTGTCACAGATAAAGGAGACACCATTGTATATACGCTCGAAGGAACTGACACTTGCTCAAATGTACAAGGTGGGCTGTTCGTTGGTGACAGAATAGCCGTAATTGGTGAGCGGGTAAAAGGCCTAAATGAAGACATGTTCGCAAAGAAAGTAATCAATCTCACTTCTCTCTTAGGCGTATGGAGCAGTCTTGACAGAAAATTTGAAATTGTTGAAGGCGGTGCTGTCGTAAGTGATACAGGAGAGCCCAAACCATATACTGAATGGAAAATTCTTAATGGCAAACTTATTCTGTCTTCAGATACTTTCGATATCTACACACTCGGTCCCGATTCATTGTATCTGGAAAACAATGATGGCATATACGGGTATATGCGCATGCAAAAAGAAAATAAAAGTGAAAATAATTAAATAATAAAAGAACTGTTTATATGCAGCCATTTAATGTCCGTATTTTAGGATGTGGAAGCGCATTGCCTACATTAAGACATTTTGCTTCGTCACAAATCGTTGAAATAAGAGGGAAAAATTTTATGGTCGACTGTGGTGAAGGCACACAAATACAAATGAGGCGTGCGCATGTAAACTTCAACAAAATAATGGCTGTTTTCATATCGCACCTTCATGGAGACCATTGCTTCGGACTAATCGGACTTATTTCAACATTAGGAATGTTGGGACGCACAGCACCGCTACATATATATGCCCCAAAAGAACTTGAACCGATATTGAAGCAGCAGATGGATTTTTTTTGTAACGGGCTTGAATACGATGTAACTTTCCATTGTGTAGACCCTAAAACTGTTTCTGTAATATATGAAGATAATAGTCTGACAGTCAGTACTATACCATTAAACCATCGCATAATGTGTTGTGGATATCTGTTCAAAGAAAAACCGACATTGCCACATATACGGCGCGACATGATAGATTATTACAACATCCCTGAATGTTACCGTAACAACATAAAAAACGGAGCAGACTGGATAACTTCTGATGGAGAAGTGATAAAAAACTCATTTCTAACCACACCTGCTGATGCACCACGGTCGTATGCTTATTGTTCTGACACAAAATACATGCCTAATTTACATAAACTGATTAAAGACGTTGATCTTCTTTATCACGAAGCCACATATTGCAGTGACAATGAAAATAGGGCTGCACTGTATTATCACAGCACTGCCAGACAAGCTGCAACAGTGGCATTGCAAGCTAATGCAAAAAAACTCATTCTCGGTCATTTCTCGGCCAGATATGAAAATGAAAACATATTACTTGAAGAGGCTGTTAAAATATTTCCTAATGTGGCTTTAGCAAATGAAATGGTTGTTTTTGACATTTAAAGCATAAAAAACAGCTTTAAAATTTGGAGTTGATGTAAAAAACATGTATCTTTGCCATATTAAAAAGACATCTTATGGCAAGAAAATTATTCATAATACCGCTTTTTGTTGTCCTGTTGTTTGGTTTCCCATCAACAAGTCGTTCAGCGACTGCCATTGAAATAATAAAATATGATGCGCAGGAAATAACAATAACCGTTAAAGCTTCTACAATACATGTTACAGGGGCTAACGGTGAGATGTTGCATGTCTACAACGTGGCAGGAGTACGTATAATGAGTATCAAAGTAGATGGAATAGACAAGTATTATGAACTCAATCTGCCTAAAGGATGTTA
>CALNFG010000150.1 GCA_939792625.1 uncultured Prevotella sp. | reverse complement strand
AAAAAGAAATATGTCAGCAGGTAAATGGATAGGCGGAATACTCGGCTTCATGTCGGGTGGCGCGCTGGGAGCTTTGGCCGGAGTCGCTCTCGGTGCATTGTTTGATTACGGCCTGAAGGCTGTCAATAATGACGGCGAGCGCCGTGACGGTGGTTTCGGCCAAGGCTTTGGCGACAGGGAAGAGACACGCAGGCAGCAGTATTACGAGGGGCAACGCAACAGTTTCCTGTTTTCGCTGTTAGTGCTGGCTTCATATATCATCAAGGCCGACGGCAAGGTGATGCACAGCGAAATGGAGCTTGTGCGCAACTTTCTGCGCATGAATTTCGGCGAGAATGCCGTGGAGCAGGGCAACAGAATACTCCTGAAGCTCTTTGAAGAACAGAAACGCATGGAGGAACGGGCGCCGGGCTCGTTCAGGAGCGTGATACGCGAGAGCTGTTCGCAGATAGCCGCAAACATGGATTATTCACAGCGGTTACAGTTGTTGGACTTCCTTGTGATGATATCCAGGGCAGACGGATTTATGGCGGGCGACGAGGTGAAGGCCCTGAAAGACGTTGCGTACTGCATGGGCATATCAGACAGCGACATTGACTCAATGCTGAAACTGCACGGCGACAGTCTTGAAGACGCATACGCAGTGCTTGGCGTATCGCCTGACGCCAGCGATGATGAGGTACGCCGCGCTTACCGTGCGCTCGCACTGAAACATCATCCTGACCGGGTGGCCACTCTTGGTGAGGACATACGCCGTGCGGCAGAGAAGAAATTCAAGGAAATCAACGATGCGAAAGAGAAAATATACAAGGCCAGGGGCATGTAAGGAATATGTCGACCGTGCCGGCCGGAATGTTGACCGTTAACCACTTTTATTTATGGAAGATAAACATGCAACAGGTCTGAATGAGAATCCGATGAAGGTTATCTTCAGTTATGACGATGTGTTTTACAGCTTTTTCTATGACGACACGGTGATGTGTACCCACCGTTCGCGTGAATATGCCTTAAATTATGTGTATTCCGGCGAGATGCTCATCGACAACGGCCGTGAGAAGATACATGTAGGCAAGGGCGAATGTGTGTTCATTCCACGTGACCATAACATCAATATGTACAAGCGTCCGCACGGAGGCGAGCGCTATTGCGGCATATTCATGATGTTCACCCGTCATTTTCTTAGAGACATTTATTCAAGGAACGACATGTATAAGACATTTGCCGATGCAGGAAGAATGAAACTGGCGGTGACCAAACTTCCGCATACGGCAGAGCTGGTGAGTCTGTTTGCGTCGATGACTCCTTATTTCGACCGCAGCGTAAGTCCGCAGGCCGACTTCATGGACCTGAAGATGCAGGAGGGCCTGCTCGCATTGCTGCACATCGACAGGCGGTTTGCCTCGCTTCTGTTTGACTTTAACGAGCCGTGGAAGATAGACATCCTCGAATTTATGAACAAAAACTATATGTACGAATTTACGCTTGAAGAGCTGGCCCACTATACAGGGCGGAGTCTTGCCACCTTTAAGCGTGACTTTAAGAAGATAAGCGACCTTACGCCGGAAAAATGGCTGATACGCAGGCGTCTTGAAGCGGCTTATGTCATGATAAAGGAAGGCGGCCGCAAGATTTCTGACGTATATGCCGAGGTGGGATTCAAGAATCCGTCGCATTTCTCGACCGCCTTCAAGCGTCAATACGGCATACCGCCAACCGGAGTTTCAGCCTGAGCAGGATGATTTGACCTTTTCAGCAATTATATTTGAGCCTCACAGCAATTATGCTGTGGGGCTTTTTGCGTAATTTTGCCAACGGAAAAAGATGAGAAAACAAACAGTAAAAAACGTATGAGAAAAACAATAATGACATTATGCGCCGCCTTTATGGGCTGTGTAAGCTGTCCGGTGACGGCTGTGGCGCAGGACAATCAACTTAAAAACGACAGATATATGGAAGAAAAACTTGAACTTACGCAGGAGTGGGACAAAGTGTTCCCGCAGAGTGACAAGGTAAACCACATGAAAGTCACTTTTCACAACCGTTACGGAGTGACACTGGCTGCCGACCTGTATGTGCCAAAAGACGCTCATGGAAAATTGCCCGCAATTGCCGTGAGCGGTCCGTTCGGAGCCGTGAAAGAGCAGGCATCGGGGCTGTATGCACAGACGCTGGCCGAGCGCGGATTCCTGACGATGGCGTTCGACCCGTCGTTTACAGGCGAGAGCGGCGGTACGCCGCGTTACGTAGCGTCGCCCGACATTAACACTGAAGACTTCAGTGCGGCGGTAGACTACCTTTCCACGCGCCCCGATGCCGACCCTGAGCGTATTGGCATACTCGGCATTTGCGGCTGGGGAGGCATGGCCGTCAATGCCGCGGCTGTGGATACGCGCATCAAGGCTACAGTGGCTGCCACCATGTATGACATGAGCCGCGTGACGGCAAACGGCTATTTTGACTCTGCCGACAGTGCCGATGCACGTTACGAGTTGCGCCGCCAGCTTAATGCGCAGCGCACTGCCGACTATGCCAACGGCTCGTATGCGTTGGCGGGAGGTGTGGTTGACCCGCTGCCGGAGGACGCGCCGCAATTTGTAAAAGACTATCATGCTTATTACAAGACTGAGCGCGGCTATCATAAGCGTTCGCTCAATTCAAACGGAGGATGGAACAAGACGTCGTCACTGTCATTTCTCAACATTCCGCTGCTCTCTTATGCCGGCGAGATACGCAGTGCGGTAATGCTTGTTCACGGAGAGAAGGCACATTCACGCTATTTCAGCGAAGATACGTATAAGAAGCTTAAAGGTGACAACAAGCAGCTGCTGATAGTGCCGGGGGCAAACCATACAGACCTGTATGACAACATGGAGAAGATACCGTTTGACAGGATTGAGAGTTTCTACCGTGAATATCTGAAATGACGGAGATGCCGTCCGGAAGAAAATTGAGAGATGTTTTTTCAGGGGCAAAGCGACCGTTCCGACTCATTAACGAGTTTTCGGACGGTCGCTTTTGTTGTGTTTAAAAGACTGTGCTTACGATACCGACAGGGTGGTTATACGGTTATTTCCACCAGACATCCTTCAAGTCCGCGTACACAGCTTTCATAATATCCGTCGCCTGTTGTCCTCGGGCCGTCGGTCACTTCATATCCGTCGTTTCTGAGACGTGAGGTGAGAGCATCCACGGCCTCGCGGCTGCCAACGCTGAAGGATACGTGGGCATAGCCGTAACGCGTCTGTGCGGCATCAACGGCGGCAAGACCGGGACGGGTCATAATCTCGAGACGGGCTTCGCCGTCGAACGTCAGGAAGTACGACTTGAAGCCGGTCTTTCTGTTGTGATATAGTTTGTTGGCCGACGCTCCGAAGTAACGGGTGAAGAAGAGCTTTGCGCCTTCAAGGTCGGCCACATACATTGCGGCATGTTCGATTTTCATTTCTTTCTTGGTTTTATGATTTGTTGTTTCGGCATTGCTGCTTGTATTTTCTGATAAAAACAAAGGTCCGCCCGTACTGACGTTTCCGGCGGTTTTTCAAAAGGTAAGCTTTTGCCTTGCCAAAGGTAACCTTTGGCGTTGTAAAAGGTTACCTTTGGCCGGCCAAAAGACGACCTTTCGCACGGCAAGACGTATGTGCTTGATTTTCAACGTGGTATAAGCTCGCCATATTCCGGTATTCCGTCGATGAACGTGTAGGTGCCTTTCTCATAGTCCATGCGGCAGCAATAGTGCTGCAGGCCGTTGCTGACCATGAGATAATCAACGTGCAGCAGCATGTTGTATGTACAAATCTGGTTGAACACCTTTTGGGTAATCGCCACGGTGGGGGCCTTGTATTCAATGACGATGCGCGGCCGGGCCAGTCTGTCATACAGTATGCTGTCGCATCTGAGCCTTTTTCCGCCCACACGAAGTTCCACTTCATTGGCCAGCAATGCCGGCGGATAACCTTTGCAGTCGGTAAGAAAATGTACGAAATGCTGGCGCACCCATTCTTCTGGAGTCAGGCTGACGTATTTGCGGCGCAGCATGTCAAGAATATAAGGCTTGCCTTGCCGCCTCGTTATTTTTATTTCGTATTGTGGTAGGTTTAATCGATACATTTTATTAAATTTGCATTCAGAAAGTGTGACCTGCATGTGCAAAGATAGCGTAATATTTCCGTAAAACGCGGAACGGAACGCTTTTTTGCTGTAAAGACACGCCGAAACACATTTGTATATGGCTGAAAAGAATACCGCAACATTTGAAAGTATAATGCGCGACCTGCGAGAAGGCAGGTATGCACCCGTCTATGTGCTGATGGGTGAGGAGTCTTATTATATTGATAAGATATCAGGCTACATTGAGAACAATGCCCTTAGTCCGGAGCAGCGCGACTTCAACATGTCGATAGTGTTCGGCTCGGACGTGCAGCCCAATCAGGTTGTCGACATGGCACGCCGTTACCCGATGATGGCCGAGCGGCAGGTGGTGATAGTGAAAGAGGCTCAGAACATAAAAAACTGGGAACGCATAGAGCGCTATCTTGAAAAGCCGATGCAGACAACGGTACTCGTGATTTGCTACAAGAACGGCTCGATAGACGGGCGCAAGAAGATACTGGCCAGGGCTGCGGCCGTGGGCGTGGTGTATGAGAGCAAGAAGAAGCGCGAATACGAACTGCCGGCATTTATCGCAAACTATCTGAAACTTAACGGACGGGCCACCATTGATAACAAGGCTGCCCAGATGATTGCCGACCATATCGGGGCCGACCTTAACCGTCTGACGGGCGAACTGGACAAGCTGATATTGTCGTTGTCTGACAGTGACAGGCGCGTCACTCCTGAGATTGTCGAGGAGAGGATAGGAGTGAGCAAGGACTTCAATGCCTTTGAACTGCGTAGCGCCATAGTCAGCAGGGATGTAGTCAAGGCCAACAGAATAATCAATTATTTCAACAGTAACCCGAAAGCCGGCAGCGCATACATGCTGGTGCCGATGCTGTTTTCTTTTTTTCAGAATCTGCTCATTGCATATTACGCCCCCCGGCCGCACACGGACGACAGTGTGGCGAAGTGGCTCGGACTCAGGGGAGGGTGGGCCGCCAAGGATTATATCACCGGAATGAAAAACTACACGGGCGTGAAAGTGTTGCAGATAATCTCGAAAATAAGGGAAACTGATGCCAAAACCAAGGGGCTTGACAATCCAAACACACCGGTGGGAGAGCTTTTAAGAGAGCTTATCTTCTTTATTTTGCACTGAAAAATGCTTTTTTCAGTGCTTATTTTTTCTATTTTGTGATTTTTCCGGAACATAAAAAACAGGGGTGAAAACGTTAAAAATCAGGCACTTTTATGATTTTTGACGTTCTCAGAATCGTGTTTTTTCACACTGTCTTGCCCGTATTTCTGAATATCTGAAAAATCTGATTTTTTGTGCGAAAAATGGCTGTAAAATTTAGTGTTAGCATTTATTTGTATTTAAAATAATGAA
>CALNFG010000149.1 GCA_939792625.1 uncultured Prevotella sp. | reverse complement strand
TGGCCTGCCCGCTGTGGGTGCCGCTGATAGAGAACAACGAGTACGACACGCCGGGAGCCGACTACTTCGTGAAGAAACGTCTTGACGCCATCATGCGCAAGGACCCTAAGATTGACTCGATAATCCTCGGCTGCACACACTATCCGCTACTGCTCGACAAGATACTCAAGCACACCCCGCGCGGCGTAAGGATAATACCGCAGGGCGAGTACGTGGCCGAGAGCCTGAAAGACTATCTCGCGCGCCATCCCGAAATCGACGCCTGCTGCACCAAGCGCGGCTCTTGCCGCTACCTTACAACCGAGAACAAGGACAAGTTCGCCGAGTCGGCGAAGATATTCATGCACGAACCCGTCGCCGACGTCGATACCATCACCCTTGCGTAGTGTGGGGGGTTGCGGTTGTGGGGTTTTACGGTAATAATGCGATAGGCAGCCTTTTGCGTTGTAAAAGGCTGCCTATCGGCGTGTAAAAGGCCGCATTTTGCATCGCAAAATGCGGCCTTTTACATTGATGGATGTTTTGCTTACAGTTGTTAAATGTTTTCCCGTATGTTTATAAAAATATTTAACGAAAATTTGTTTATTTAGTTTAAAATGATTATATTTGCAGGGTTATTCAACGGTGAAAGCGTTTTCAGCCGTTTTTGTATCACTTAAATTTAATGTGCTTATGAAGAAGTTATTACTCACTACGGCTTTCGTGTTGTTGGCGTTGGGCGCTTCGCCCCAAGGGCTTAAGAGCCTGATACCCGCCTCGGTGTTGGCCGGCGAGACGGTGACGGGGCTTAAGGGCGGACACAACGTAGGGAACCTCGACCTCGGGAAGGCGCGCAAGAGCGCCGCGGCGCGCGCCGCAGCCAAGGCCCCCGAGGGCGAGAACCGCATGTTCATGCTTGTAGACTATGAGCCTGTGAGCGGATTTACTGAGGAGGACGGAGCCGAAATAGCATTTCCGAGGATAAGGAAGCAGGAACTGGTGTTCGCCGACGACGGCAAGGTGTACATCCCCAACATGATGCTTACCTCGGCGCTCGGCGAGGGCTGGCTTGAGGGCGTTTTCGACGGCGACGGCAACATTGTGATAGAGCCGGGGCAGACGGTGGCCACGTATTCAGACCCCGAGTTGGGCATGTCTAACGACTTCATCCTCAGCACGGTAGACTATTCAACGGATGGATACCAGCCCGGCAACGAGCCCATAACGCTGTATTTCGAAGACGACGGATATTATCTGCCCGAGGGCCAGTTCCTCGGCCTGTTCAGGGTCGACGAGTACCCGTTCCTGCCCGTGCCTATTTACACGTTGCAGACGTATTGCTCGGATTTGGCTTACGGCGACGTGTCGGCGCTTGGCGAGCCGGTTGAGTATGATTACACTTGCGACGAGCTTACGGGCGAGGCCGCCACGGGGCTTACGGGCACGGTCGAGATGTATTCGGAAGAGGACATGAACATCTCTACGAGCCTGCTGCCGGCTTGTCCCGACGCAATGATGATGTTCATCGGCTACGCCGGCAAGGAAGACATCATGGCTTACTGCACTACCGTGGCTGACGACGACGCGTTGTTCATGGGCTACACGGCTGTGGGCGGAGGCGCTTACCAGACGGCGTCGTTCATAAATTTCTTCTACAACGGAGCCGACGGCTCTTACGACTGCGAAGACGGCTTTACGCTGGGCGACTTCTTCATAAATCCGCTCAACGGCACTTCGGGCTTCAGCTGCATGTACGGCAACATGTCGCTCGTTCCTTCCGGAACCGCGGGCGTCGGTTCTGTCGGCGCTGCCGGAGGCCGCAGCGTGGTGGCCACGGAGTATTACGACCTCTCTGGCCGCCGCACGGGCAAGGCCGCCAAGGGCGTAGGCATAGTCGTAGAGAAATACGCCGACGGCACGAGCAGGGCCGTCAAGGTGGTCAGGTGAATCATTTGACGTTGTTATAAAGTAGATTTTTTCATATTAAAGTAATTTTTTTTAAGTTTACTCCGGTCGGCCGACGTGATGTCGTCCGGCCGTTTTTGCGTCTGTGGGGATATTGGGGTGGACAAATAAAATTCGGCACAACCCTTTAAAATAATGTGAGTTCGGCATAAGGATTATTCCACAAAAAGTATCGTTGTTGCATTGGATATAACGTCATTTCGGTATAAGAAGAATATAATCATTCTAAAAACAAAATGCCACAGACTTCTTACGTTTTAGAATGACTTCATGTTCTAATTTCTTATACCGGACTAACGTTAGAATAAATAGATGTGCCGAATAGTGGTTCCTTATTGCCGTGGCGGCGTTACTTCACGCTAAGTTTTATCGTGTCAGCGCCGGCTTTCAGTATCACTACGCCTTTCTCTCCGCGCGTGTCGAGCCGGGCCTGTCCGGCTGCTGCGCGGGCGGTGTCGAGCGCGGTGCCTTGCAGGCTGTACAGTGTGGCGGTCTCGCCGTCGGCCAGTCCGCTTACGGTCAGCGTGCGCCCGTCGGCGGTTACGAGCAGGGCGCGGCGCGCTTCGGGGGCTGCTATGGCCGTAGCGTCGAACGAGCCGTCAAAGAAGTATAGCGTTGCCGTGGCCGCGTCGCTGTTGGCGTATCCCTCGGCCGATGCGTACACGCTGATGCCGTAGGCTGCGGCCAGCGTTACCGTGCCCGTCTCGGTGTAGGCTTCGGCCGCTGTGGGTGCCGCTGATAGAGAACAACGAGTACGACACGCCGGGTGCCGACTACTTTGTAAAGAAGCGAATCGACGCCCTGATGCGCCTCGACCCTGACATCGACTCGATAATACTCGGCTGCACGCACTATCCGCTGCTGCTCGACAAGATACTGAAGCATACCCCGCGTGGCGTAAGGATAATTCCGCAGGGCGAGTATGTGGCTGAAAGTCTGAAAGACTATCTGGCCCGTCATCCTGAAATCGACTCGCGCTGCACCAAGCACGGCACGTGTCACTACATGACGACCGAGAACAAGGACAAGTTCCGCGAGTCGGCACGCATCTTCATGCACGAGCCTGTCGATGTTGAGACAATCACTCTCGGCTGATTATCTGAGCCCTTCCGGCGCATTCATTCAGGCCGTTCAGCTCACTTATCAAGTGACGTCTGCGCTCCGTTTCAGTATATCAGCCACGGCATTGTGAAGTAAAAACTTAGGATAAAGACTTTTTCTGAAACAGAAAGATTTTATAAACAGATGCTTATGTCTTTATCACTTTGCGTCTGTTTGTTAGTCGTATATTAACGCTAAAGCGCCACCTTCCGTTCCGAAAGGTGGCGCTTTATGTTTCTGCCGTTCTCGTTTCAGCTCATCATTCAGTCCTGTTTACGCGTCATAATAATGCCGTTTTATGCTTAATCATTATCCCGCTGCGGTATGAAAGCTGTTCTTCGGTAACAACATCTTTGCGTACTTTTCGTGTGTCATTACTAAAAATGTCATGCTCCATATACCAAGGCTGACTGACTTTTATTGCTGTAAATCATTAAACAGTTGAAATGGCGCATCGGGATTAAACTTATCTATGTCTTTATAACTCTTGAAGCTCTTTATATATTTTCCGTCTTGAAAATAATGGTAGCCTGCGTAATTTACTTCTTTTGTCTTACATCCGATTAAAGGAAGATAAAAGTTATCTATGTATTTCCATCTCCACTTTGTTTTACATTCTTTTGTGTTTATCATCAGCAAAGGAAAACTTTTGTTGATGTGCCAAAACAATTCATCATAAATATTTGAAATGATAAGCACATCTATATCCTTTGCCTTACAGCTCTCGACTAAATAAAATGGGGAGACACAATTAGGTGATTTACAATATGGAGTATAATCGTATAAAATAACTCTTTTGTGTGCTGCAAGATATTCTTTTATTTGTTCTGGTGTAATGTTATATACGTAAGAGTAGTTGGATATTGAGTCTATCTTACCAGTGTAATTAATAACTCTTTCCTTTTCTGTTTTTGATAGATATGAATAACCCGAAGTCAGTCCTGAAATCTGGCAGGAACTCAAGGCTGAACATACAAAAATGGTTACAAGTATGTATCCTTTAATAGTTCTGTTTAGTTTTAATATGTATCCTTTCATTGTCTTATTTAATTTTAATGGAAATCCGTTATCCACAAGTTCACCTTGTTAGAATGTCAGATGAATAAGTTTCTTCATGAAGCAATCATTCCTTTTTCTTCACCATAGACAGTGCAGAAATATTGTTTTTGTTCTTCTACAACAAGCGTTTGTAACTCGCTTACCTCTAAACTACGGGTTTTCAGAAAACTCTGATTTTACATATTTGCTGACATTTTCATCCATCTGTATGGTAAAAGTATCTGCATACATAGGATTAACATCCAAAAGAATCTCTGTTTCTTTATTATTAAACATCGGAAACTGCTTGAAATCACAGAGTCCAAATCACTTACTACAACCGGCAGAAAGACGTGCTGTCGTTGCAGAGAAAATACCCATGCTGATTCTTTATGTTGGCATAACATCAGACAAAATAGTACAGCTGCAAGTAAATAGAAATTCTTTATAAGCTATATCATTTTGCAGTTAAATGTCTACCCTTACCTTGCAAAGGTATATAAATATTCTGAATATTAAAAGCAATATTCTAAATATTAAACATTTTCACTATCTTTAATATTACGATAAATAGATATGCGTGTGGTAAAGGTTAACCGCCTGACGTGGAATGAGAATCCGAAAATTGCAGGTCTGTGTTCTATGTATTATCCTTGCAGGAAGAAAACCCCTGTTGAGCCAATCTGCTGGTTGAGTCCGTCAGACTTTTTTAAGGGGCAAAAGTGAGGAAAAAATATTGATAATTTACCCCAAGTGCCGCATAAGCGGTAACGAATGTGCCCGCTCCGTTGGTAGTCTTGCCGGATCAAGGCCGTTATGGTGGAGCCTCATATCCCTGTATCAGAAAAACAGGTAACAAACTATCACAGCGCAGGCGGTTGGTGTATCTATTGTAAAATTTTATGTATATCTATTTTATAAAATGTCTTCTGGATAGTCCGTTCCGTCTGCCGGATAAATAAAAAATAATGACTTTGATATGAGATATAAAACCATCCATCAACTTTGCATCATCACTTATAAGTCAGACTTATTTCAGCCACATTCAGCGAAGAATATTGCGGAATGCTGAAAGAGCACCTTTTACGACATGAAAGTTGCTCTTTTATGTCCTAAAAGATACTCTTTTGCCTTACAATCTGCCCTCTTTTGTTTTTACGTCATTCGGCTCCTGCTTTTACATCAGTTATATTTTGATTTTACGCCATTCGTCTTTCAGTTTTATGTCAATAATTTTTGAATTATAAGCTACCGTTCACTATAAGTCTTAAACCAATATCTTCATTTTAATATATAATTCTGTCAATCCATACTGTTGTTCACGCATACACCACTCAGCAGCGTTTAACCGAAAGCAAAAGCCACATTATTATGATATAAAAAACACAAGACTTGCACCTTTCTCCATATTCTCAAATTTCATTTCCCGATA
>CALNFG010000148.1 GCA_939792625.1 uncultured Prevotella sp. | reverse complement strand
GGGTTTGACGAGCCTGCTTTCTGTATGCTCTTTATTATGCGTCCGGGCATGGCGCCGATATATGTGCGCCGATGGCCGCGAATTTCGGCTTCGTCGTGTACTCCGCCGAGCGAGATTCGTGTGTATTTGCGCTTCATGGCGGCTGCGATGCTCTTGCCCAGACTTGTCTTGCCCACTCCGGGAGGGCCGTACAGACATATTATGGGCGACTTCAGGTCGTTCCTCAGGCTCAGCACGGCCATGTATTCGAGTATGCGCTCTTTCACTTTCTTCATGCCGTAGTGGTCGCGGTCGAGTACTTTCTCGGCGCGTTTCAGGTTGAGGTCGTCCTGTGTGTAACTTTCCCACGGCAGATTGACCAGCGTCTGCAGGTAAGTCAGCTGTACGCTGAATTCCGGACTTTGCGGGTTTAGTATGTCGAGCTTGTCGAGTTCCTTGTTAAATGTTGTCTCAATGTCTTCCGGTCATTTCTTTTTCTTTGCGGCCTCGAGCAGTTCTTTGCGTTCGGGATAGCTTTCGCCGTTGCCCAGTTCCTCCTTTATGTTTTTTATCTGCTGTTGCAGAAAGTATTCGCGCTGCTGTTCGTCTATGTCTTCGCGTGTCTTTGTGCGTATGTCATGCTTTATTTCGAGCAGCTGCATTTCGCGGTGAATAATCTTTAACAGCTTGAACAGTCTGTCTTTCAGGGTGTTGGCTTTTAGCAGCTTTACCTTTTCGGCTACATCGAATGGCAGGCTTGTGCATACGAAATTGAGTAAGATGACGGCATTGTTGATGTTTTGCAAGGCGAATTGTGCCTCGTCCGGTATGTCGTCGTTCTTCTTTACGTAGTCGATGGTGAGGTTGCGCAGGTCTTCTATCGCCGTGGTAAACTCTTTGTCTTTCTCATCGGGAATCTTCTCCGGTGCCACCTCCACCATGCCTTTTAGGAAAGGGAATGTTCCCTTGACCTCTGTCAGCCGGCAGCGTCCGAGTCCTTGCAGTATTACGGTCACGTTGCCGTTTTGTCCCGGCATTTCGAGTACACGTATGATTTTTGCATGTACGCCGTATTCATATAGTTGCTCTTTTTTTGAAGGATTGTCTTCGTCGGCATTCTTCTGGCAGAACACGGCAAAGGCTTGTTCAGGAGTTTCCTTGAGGTAATTTATCAGGTTCAGGCTTGATGTGCGTCCTATCAGCACGGGCGACACCACTCCGGGGAACAGTACGAGGTTGCGCGTGGCCAACAGGGGCAGTTCGCCGTCTTCATTGCCCTCGAACAGCTTGGTAATATCTCCTTCGTAGTCTGCAATCATGGAAAATGCGCTGTTAATCTCTCTTTTCATAATCGTTGTGGTGGGGTGCGGGGAAAGCCTCAAACCGTGTTTTTGCGGTGGAGGCGTCCCTAACTTATATTTGTCAAGTGTTTATTGGGGTGCAAAGTTACTCATTTTAATTGATATTCTGCGGGTAGCCGGTGATTATTTTCATTAATAAAGAAGTTATAGAAGTTTTTTAATAAAGTAGTTGGAGGATTTGTCACGGTTTACGCCGCTCGGCAGTTAAAGTAACGAGCGAAGCGAGTGATAACTTCTTTGGCTCCTCTGATTTCTTCTCATAACTTCTCTAACTGCTTAAAATAAAAGCATTATCTTTGCATCCTGGAAATGATGATTAATGATGAAGGCATTAAAGAATTTTGAGACGTTTATTGCCCGATGTATTGTAATGTTTTTGATTTCAAAATAAATCGCTTATGGATTTTGACGGATTCAGATTCAGACATTTCAGCGTGGCCCACGGTGGATGTGCCATGAAGGTGGGCACCGACGGCGTTCTGCTCGGAGCCTGGGCTGTGGGCGGCATGCGCGTGCTTGATGTGGGTACCGGCTCGGGGCTTGTGGCGCTGATGATGGCCCAGCGCTTTGCCGATGCCGGCGTTACGGCCATAGACATTGAGCCGGGGGCCTGCGCCCAGGCCCGCGAAAATGTTGCCCGTTCGCCGTTTGCGGGGCGCGTTAATGTCGTGATGAGCGCGTTGCAGGATTTTAAGGCAGAGCCTTTTGATTCGATAGTATGCAATCCTCCGTTCTATTCGGGTACACCTGCCAGCAGGACGGCCGAGCGCACAATGGCACGGTCGGCTGCAACGTTGCCGTTTGCTGCTCTTTTCAGCCATGCCGCACGTTTGCTGACGGCTGACGGTGTGCTGTCCGTTATCGTGCCTGCATCTGTGCGTGGTGTCTTTGATGTTGAAGCGGCGTTAGCCGGGCTGTATCCTCTGCGCGCGTGTGGAGTGAAGACTGTCAGCCGCAAGCCCGTCGGCCGCTGGCTGTTGGCTTACGGTAAATGCAGCCGCGGCGCAGTGGAGACAGAGGAGCATGTCCTCAGCAATGATGGCAGGGAACGTTCGGAGTGGTACGCCGGTCTTACAAAAGAGTTTTATTTGTGAGATTTTTTGTATGTTTATACGGTTTTGTAGTGTTGATTTGGAAAACAGTTTCTAAGACTCTGATACTTCTTCATAATTCATTCGTTAAGAACAATTAGTTGTTCCAAGGTCTTATCATAAGCGATAGATTTACCGTTGATAATGTATGTTACGGCTTGTTCTATTACATGAAAAGGTACGACAAACCATTCTTGAGGTTTCTTTCCGTCCACAGTGACTTGCAGTTGTACATTAGCAAATAATTTGTGTATCAATGCTTCAAAAACAGAACTTTTTACGTTATAAACACGCCATGTTGCCACAACTTTTACTTCGGCGCAAAGATAAGTTGATTCATTCTTTGCATTGGCAATACGTGCCTCAAGAGGTGTGGTGGTGAATCCTATCTTATAGAGATTGGGGACAGACGCAATTTCGGGATCTTTTGACAGAGAGCGGAGTACATATATCATGCCGCTTTCAATATCGTTATCTGTTATGGAGAATTTTTTAGTCAGATACTGTTCTTCAACATCAGACATGTCTTGAACGGTATAGCCTGAGTGGTAAAGATTTTTGCAAAGGGTCTGCATATATATGCCAGACTCCGTACCGTTTTCATATATGCAACGTGTGCGACTGTTCTTTCGCCCGTGTCTGTTTTTTTCTATCTGGTCGAGTCCGGCTATATATACTAAGATTCCGTCTTCCACGAAGTAACGTCCTTGTGCCACGTGTGCCTCTTTGAATTTTATCAAACGGTACTTGCCTGACTTTAATCCAGTGTGAATTTTCTTGAATCCCGCCTCGTATCGGTCAAAATCTTCACATTTCACTCTTTGAGCCACATAGTCAGCTTCTTTTCGTTCTTTCAGACGCTGTTGCATATATTCCGGCAAATCAAACAGTTCACAGTTGTCTTGGCTTACATCGGCAAACAGCGGGTCGTTGAAAATGTCTTCAAGTTGTTGCACATCCGTTTTTGTTGCATTATAATCAGGCGCAGGTTTGGAGATAATGTCATTATTATCTGCTTTTTCTAAAATGCCTTTCGTGTCGTATGGTTTACACCGCTCCACCTTTTTCGGGTCTTTGCGTATTCCTTGAAGTTGGTTGTAAAGTGTACGTTCTTCACGGTTATTATTTTTCTGCGGCAGCCTGTTGTTTGTTTCAACAAAATCAACTATTTGTTGAAAGCCGGCTATCAACCTGTCGCTCGATGTGATTTTCTTTTGTGGTGCGGTCACATCGGCAAACAGCGGGTCGGCAAATATCTTCTCAAGTTCTTCGTCCCAGTTTATCATTGTTTCTTAGCAAGCATTTGTTGTTTCAGTTTACGCAAGAAATCAATAGCAAAGGCAATGCGTCGCCCGTTGGCATCCGGTTCATTGAGTGTCGGCACTTTTCCGTCATGTTCCTCTTTCCACTTAGGCAGATATTTCGTAAACAAAAGAATAGCTTCTTCTTTTGTCATATCCTCACGCTTCGATTCAATCTCGTATTGAATGGTATGAAGCACTTCGGGGGTAAGCGACTTGGAAAGTATTTCGTATGCTCGTTGGAATGGGTTTATCGAATCTATCAGGTTGATAGACAAGTCATCGAGGTTTATGAAGCGGTTAGCCATGCGAATGAATTTATTTCCACTATCATCCACAGTAATCTCCTGTCCCTGCGTCGCAATAGTCAGTATAGCGTGTTTCGACACTTGGTCAACTTCCTCTTCTGTCAGTTCCGGATATTTTTCTTTGACGACCTTGGGTATATATACCTGCGTAATCATTTCAGCCGTATCTGTGCCGATGATGGCTTCACGTATTTTCTTGTCTGAGAGTGTGGAAGCAATCAATGTGTCAAGGTCATTGTCAATGATGGCTTGCGCACGTTCTGTAGGTGTCGGCAATCCTTCCACTTCAATAGTGTGTGAATCATCTTTGTCTTTCTTCTTGTCTTTTCCTAGCGTATCCTCGTCTTCATCGTCACGTTTGGTCTTGAACGTCCAGCGTGGTGCCATGACCTGTTCCATAAGCAGCGATGCGGATATGGCTTTCAAGAAATCATTGACAGCCATCGATACATCCTCTTGTGCCGCGTCAGGACAAGGTATCAGGTTGATAAACTGTGCATGGGTCTTGCCCTCGCAATCACGGGTGCAACGGCCTATGATTTGTACAATTTCCGTCAGTGATGAGCGTATGCCTATGGTGATGCAACATTCACACCATGTCCAGTCGAAGCCTTCTTTTGCCGTTCCGAGTGCAATCAGTATGTCGAGAGCATCGCGTGAGTTCATTCGTTGCAGATAGGCTTGCAACGCATTGCGTCTCCGATGGTCATCTTCCACCAAGTCGCCCACTTTCAGGATGCGCCCATCCTGTGTTCTCACTTTGTGGATGTAATGTTCGTAATCCGTTTCGACTATCTCACCGATGCAACGTATGATGTCATCCACTTCATCATATTTCTGTCCGTAAGCGGTTTTAGAGTTTACGTTAGGGATGTGAATCAGTGTTTTCTTCGTGGTGTCGAGAGCTTCGGGTATGGCATTGATATACTTGCCGGTGAAGAACTGGTAACCAATACCCAGACTTTTCAGATACTTGTAACCGCTTAGTTGTTGGTAGTAGTTATAGTTGATAGTGGGTTGAAATTTGGCTTCGTCTTCCGGACGCATCACAGGTACGGCATCTCCCCGGAAGTAGCTACCTGTCATAGCCAATATGTGTGCCGTTGTTTCGTTAAGTAACCGTCTTATCAGTTCACCGAGGTTGTTGTTTACGTCTGCCGACGTATGATGAAATTCGTCAATGCCAAAGAATACATCGTTGAGCTGTTCATTCGGAACATCTTTCATCGCATTACGCAACGTACTGTGCGTGCAGACAAGAATCTTTGCTGCTGTTGACGGTGACAAGAACTCTATCAGTTTCTCTCGTTTAGATGTTTCATTTCCCGTAGAATTGCACAGATTATAATAGGGGGCGACACGCCAGTCGGCAAAGAATCCGTATTTCTTCAGGTCTGTGTCTTTGAACGAGCGCCCGATGGATTTTTCAGGTACGGCGACAATCACTTTCCGGATGCCTTGATTGGCCAGTTTATCAAGAGCCACAAACATCATGGCGCGGCTTTTCCCCGATGCGGGCG
>CALNFG010000147.1 GCA_939792625.1 uncultured Prevotella sp. | reverse complement strand
TATGCTGGGTGCTTATATCCGAAATCTTCCCGAACACCATACGCGGCGCGGCGGTGGCGATAGCGGTGGCATTCCAATGGATTTTCAACTGGATTGTGAGTGCCTCTTTCGTACCGATGTTCAACATGCAGACTGCCGGCGACCCCAACTTCGGCCACTGGTTCACTTACGGTCTGTACGGAGCTATATGTGTGCTTGCAGCCCTGTTCGTATGGAGACTTGTGCCCGAAACGAAGGGAAAAACTCTTGAGGACATGACAAAGCTGTGGAAGAAAGACTAAAATGAAACAATACAGGCCGGCTGGCAACAACGCCGGCCGCATTAACAGCAAATGTTACGGGCGGTGACCGATGGTTGCCGCCCGTAATGTTTTCAGTCTCTGAGCATGCGGAATCCGCTGACCGCTATGGGTACGGCCAGCAGAAAAGACAGAAAGTCGGAACAAGCCTGACACATCTCAACACCCTGCAGACCGAGAAAATGCGGCAGAATAATGATGAGCGGAATAAAGAACAGGCCGTTGCGCGAGGCCGCCAGGATGTTGGCCTGCCACGGTTTGCGTATGGTCTGCATCATCATGTTGGTGTACATCACAACCGCACCGAGCGGCAGAGTAACCAGCTGCCAGCGCAAGGCCACACGCCCCACGGCAATGACATCGGGGTCATGGCGGAACACGGCTATGATGTCGGCAGAAAAGATAAAGCCCAACGTGGCGCAAACGAGGAGAAACGCCGTGCCCAGTTTAACTATAAACCAATACCCTTCACGCACACGGGCATAAAGACGGGCACCGTAACAGAAACCGCACAGCGGCTGGAAACCCTGGCCGAGACCTATGACAGTGGCAAAGACGACAAAGGTGACACGTCCCACAATTGACATTCCGGCTATGGCGGCATCACCGAAACGGCCCGCGGCAATGTTAAGCAGGGCCACGCCTATGCTGGCCATGCCCTGACGGGTGAAAGAAGGAGTGCCGCCGGCAAGTATCTCTCTGAACAATACGGCCCGCGGAGCGAAATTGCGGAAATGAATGCGTATGGTGCCGCCCTTGTGAGTCATCCACATCAACACGAACATGCTGCACATCTCACCCACAAATGTGGACAAGCCTGCACCGGTTATACCCATGCCCAAGACAAAGATAAGTACAGGTGAGAGGATTACGTTGATAACCGCGCCGGTAAGTATCCCGAACATGGCATAAGCCGCATTGCCCTGAAAACGCATCTGGTTGTTAAGACACAACGCACCGCACATGAACGGCATGGCCATCAGTATGAAAGCCAGATAGCGCTTGGCGTAAGGCAGTACGGTTGGCGTAGAGCCGAGCAGAAGAGTCAGCGGCTCGAGCAGAAGCAGGCCCGCGGCACAAAGAACAAGCCCCGTGGCAAAGGCACTGAAGAAACCGGTGGAGGCCATGCGCATGGCATTGTCGTGACGGCGGGCACCGAGTTCACGTGCTATGTAGTTGCCTGAGCCTTGTCCGAAAGTGAAGCCTACGGCCTGGATGACAGACATTACGGGAAAGGCTATGCCAACGGCTGCCGTGGCCTGGGTACTGATGCGCCCCACGTAAAAGGTGGTTACGATGTTGTAGACACTCGTAACGAGCATGCTTATAATGGTCGGGACGGCCATGGTAAGTATGACATGATGGACCGGAGCAGATGTGAGAAAAGTAAAATTGTCCCTCTTGTGCATAACCTTTGCTTTTATTTCGATGAAGAAAGGCCTGAGCCTGAAAATGAATTTGCCAGGTTAACCGCTGCAAAACCTATGCAAAGGTACAAAAAATCAGATATAACGGCAAAAATATCAGCGTTTTTTAACGACCTGAGACATCATGCACGGCCGCATACGCGGCCTGCCCCAAAAGGACAGAAAAAAGCGGAATGCCTCTGTTACGACGGCATTCCGCTCTCATTTTTTATGCCTGTTGGCGCGCTGCTCGCGGTATTTGGCCTTCTGGCGGGCCGACCCGCTGCCATGCGCTCCAGTGACATACTTTTTCTTTTTGGCTTTGGTCTTAATCTTGCCGCCGCCGTTTTCATCTTTCTTCTTTGCCGGGCGGAACACTATGCCGCCGCCGGCGATTATGTCGTCAATGTCTGCCATACTTACAAAAACAAGGAAGTGAGGAGATGAGAAAGTGAGGAGGTGAAAAAGCACTGCAACAAACAGTATCACTCTTTCACATTCTCACTCTCCCAGTTTTCAGATTAATGATGGAACAGCCTTACGCCCGTAAAGGCCATGGCTATGCCGTATTTGTCGCAAGTCTCAATCACGTTGTCGTCGCGCACAGAGCCTCCGGCCTGCGCTATGTACTGCACGCCGCTCTTGTGGGCACGCTCTATGTTGTCGCCGAAGGGGAAGAAAGCATCGCTGCCCAGAGCCACGCCCGTGTTTCCGGCTATCCACTCCTTCTTCTCTTCTGCCGTAAGCACCTCGGGTTTCTCCTTGAACAGTCTCTGCCACGTGCCTTCGGCCAGCACATCGTCATGCTCATCGCTGATGTACACGTCTATGGTATTGTCGCGGTCGGCACGGCGTATGCCGTCGACAAAAGGCAGATTCATCACCTTGGGATGCTGGCGCAGCCACCAGATGTCGGCCTTGTTGCCTGCAAGACGTGTGCAGTGAATACGGCTCTGCTGACCCGCGCCTATGCCGATGGCCTGTCCGTCCTTCACGTAGCATACGGAGTTGCTCTGCGTGTACTTCAGAGTGATGAGACTGATGATAAGGTCGCGGCGGGCCTCGTCGGTGAACGTCTTGTTCTTTGTCGGGATGTTGTCAAACAGAGCGGGGTCGTCCAGCCTTACCTCGTTGCGTCCCTGCTCGAAGGTTATGCCGTACACCTGCTTGTGTTCAACGGGAGCAGGCACGTAGTCGGGATCTATCTTGATTACGTTGTACGTACCCTTGCGCTTGTCGCGGAGAATGGCGAGCGCCCCGGGGGTATATCCCGGAGCTATCACTCCGTCGCTGACCTCACGCTTCAGCAGCGTGGCCGTAGCCTCGTCGCATGTGTCGCTCAGGGCCACAAAATCGCCGTAGCTGCTCATGCGGTCGGCTCCGCGGGCCCGTGCGTATGCACATGCCAGGGGCGACAGTTCAATCTTAACATCGTCAACAAAGTAAATCTTCTTCAGCGTGTCGCTGAGTGGCAGCCCGACAGCCGCTCCAGCGGGCGACACGTGCTTGAAGCTGGCGGCGGCAGGCAGCCCCGTGGCGGCTTTAAGCTCTTTCACGAGCTGCCAGCTGTTAAGTGCGTCAAGGAAGTTGATGTAACCGGGACGCCCGTTAATCACCTCTATGGGCAGTTCGCCTTCTTCCATATATATGCGTGAAGGTTTCTGATTAGGATTGCATCCGTACTTTAATGCCAATTCTTTCATATCTTGCTGTTTTACATTATCTCGTCTGAATACCGGCATCGGACCGCCTCCTGACATTCAGAGGCGTATGCCCGCATGCGCTATCAGTGTGCAAAATTACAGCAAAACGGGCTTAAATCAAAATAAATGTGCATTAAATGAACGTTTTAACCGCCTGAACGAGTCAGCCCGCCGCAGGATTAGAGACTGTTTTTATCTTTTTAATCGTCGCCGCCGTCACTCTTGCGGCCGCGCGCCATGTAATAATACGCCACGCCGAACAGCATGCCTATGGCCATCCATGTACCCAGATTGTCGGTGGCCGAGCCAATGCTCACTCCCAACAGCATGCCGAGCGCGAGGCAAGTGGCATACGACATTCCCCCCTTTTTCCTTTTTCCGTTATCTTCCATAATTGTCTGTACTTTCAATGCCGGCACTCTGCGCTTATGGCGCCGGCAATGCAAATATACGCAAAAAACACACATCCGCAAAGCCCCCGAAAGGCTTTTTCAGAGGCTTCAGGAAAGGCTTTCGTAACATACTGGCAATCAACGCGTTGCAAAAGCTTATCTTTTGGTCTGCAAAAGGTAAGCTTTTAGGACGCAAAAGCTTACCTTTCGGGAGGCAAAAGCTTAGCTCTCGTACGGCGGTTGGCAAAAACGTCACGGGCCGGAGCATGCCGGCACGAGTAGTAAAAGTAGTTAAAGCCTCACGTTTTTAGACCTGCTACGACCGCAACTGACAATATTTTTTATTACTTTTGCAAGCCGCTGCCGCGACACGCAAACAGCGCAAACAGCATTTCCTCACGATAACACCAATGACAAGACAGATAACCTACGCAGACATACTGCTGCCCGTGCCGCTCGACGGCCTCTTCACTTACTCCGTGCCGCAGGCACTCTGCGGCAGGGCGGAGCGCGGACGGCGCGTGCTGGTACCCTTCGGGCGCAGCAAAACCTACGTGGGACTGATTGTCAGAACACACTCAGATAAGCCCGGATTTGCAGTGAAAGACATCAGTCTGGTGCTTGACGACTCACCGATAGTGACCGACACACAACTGAAACTGTGGCAGTGGATAGCCTCTTACTACATGGCGGCCCCGGGCGACGTGATGCAGGCGGCGCTGCCCGGCGGACTGAAGTCGGTCGAGGCATATAAGCCTAAAACGGAAACATGCCTTACGCTGGCCCCTGAACTGCAATCGGAACGCGCCCTGCACATAACGCTCGACATTCTGCGCAAGGCTGACAAGCAGCGCAAAGTTCTCGAATGTTTCATAAGCATGAGCCGGATGGCTGCTGCAAACAAAGATGCCGGAGGCGGAACTGCAGCGGGCGTGACCCGCGACGAACTGATGAACACGGCCCACTGCACGGCAGCCACAATAAAGGCGCTGACCGACAAGAAGATTCTCGTTACATACGAGCGTGAGGTGGGACGGCTCAACACGGGCGGCAAGCCTCATCCCGAGAACATAAAACCCCTGAACGAGGCGCAACGGGAGGCCCGCGACAAGATTGCAGAGGCGTTTGCCGGCAAGAACGTGGTGCTGCTCCACGGCGTGACGTCGAGCGGAAAGACCGAGATATACATACATCTCATACAGCAGGCGCTTGACAGGGGCATGCAGGTACTCTACCTGCTGCCAGAAATAGCGCTGACCGTACAGATGCGGCGGCGCCTGCAGCGCGTGTTCGGCGACAAGCTGGGCATATACCATTCAAAATATTCAGATGCCGAACGGGTGGAAATATGGCGCAAACAAATGTCAGCCTCGCCCTACGACGTGATACTCGGGGCACGCTCGGCGGTGTTTCTGCCGATGGCACGCCTCGGCCTCGTTATAGTCGACGAGGAGCATGAGACATCGTTCAAACAGCAAGACCCGGCTCCGCGTTACCATGCGCGGAGCGCCGCCGTGATGCTGGCCGCAATGACGGGGGCCAAAGTGCTGCTCGGCTCGGCCACGCCCTGCGCCGAGACGTGGCGCAACGCCACGACGGGCAAATACGGATATGTAAAGCTGGACAAGCGCTACGGCGACATGCAGATGCCCGAAATAACCGTGGTGGACATAAAGGACTTGCAGCACCGCAAGATGATGAACGGCCCGTTCTCGCCGCAACTGCTGGCCGCCATGCGCAAGGCACTCGACGGCGGGCGACAGGTGATAC
>CALNFG010000146.1 GCA_939792625.1 uncultured Prevotella sp. | reverse complement strand
GTGTCTTCTCTCCGTATTATGACTTTTCGCCGGCACAGCCGGCGGCATGCTCCGTGGCGATATGTTGCGGCTCGTTTTGCCGTTTCGGAAAATTTTCATAACTTTGTCCGCAGATGTGCCGACTGACCGCTGTACGCAGGCGGACATACGTCAGGTAAGGCATAGTGATTTGAAAAATTATCATAAATGAAGATTTTTGCAGTCGGGATGAACTACATCCTGCACAATAAAGAGCTTGATGGAACGTTATATAAACCGGAAGAGCCTGTGATTTTCACCAAAGCAGACTCGTCGTTGCTGAAAGACGGCAAGCCGTTTTTTCTGCCCGATGATCTTGGATGTATTGAGTATGAAGCCGAACTGGTGGTACGCATCTGCCGTCTTGGTAAGAGCATACCGGTAAGGTTTGCTCACAGATATTATGATGCCGTTACCGTTGGCATTGATTTCACCGCACGCGAGTTGCAGCGTAAGTTCCGCAGTGAGGGTAAGCCGTGGGACTTGTGCAAGAGTTTTGACGGTGCGGCCGTGATAGGCCGGTGGGTTGAGAAAGACAAGCTGCGCGACATCCAGTCGTTGCGCTTCAGACTTGACGTCAACGGCGAGACGGCTCAGGAGGGCTGTTCGGCCGACATGTTGTACAAGGTTGACGAGCTGATAGCATACATCAGCCGCTTCTTCACATTGAAAACCGGCGACCTTCTCTATACCGGTACGCCCGCAGGTGTAGGTCCTGTCGGCATTAACGACCGTCTGACGGGCTGGCTCGAAGACAGTAAAGTGCTGGAGTTTAACGTTAAATGATAAAGAAATACATATTTACGGCATTATTTGCGCTGTTGTCTCTATGTGTCACTGCAGGCAACGGAAAGACGCAGAAGTTTTTTAATCTCACCGCCGGAGAGGTTAAAATAGACAGTGTGCTGCCGTTTTTCACCTGCTCGCTGCCTCTTCACGGCGCTTGGCAGGACTCTGTTTATACAGCAACGATAGAGTATCCGGAGTTTATTGAAATGAGCCGGGCCGATGCCGCCCGCTGCGAGCGCATCTGCCCGCAGCCGCTTCCGTATCTGCCGGAGGTGAAAGCCAATGTTGTGGTTGACCGTAAGCGCGGCAGTCTTGAGGTGTCGTTCGTGCCGTTGGCCATGCGTGACGGCAAGCGCCTGAAGCTTGTCAGTTTTATGATAGAAGTGCAGTCGAGTCCGCGTAATGCTTCTTCAGTACGCCGGGTGGCGGCGGCAGATGCGGCTCCGGCCGACCGTTATGCGGACCATTCGGTGCTGGCATCGGGTACGTGGGCCAAGATACGTGTGTCGTCGAGCGGTGTTTATGAGATAACCGAAAACCTTATACGCCGCGCGGGCTTTTCTGACATGAGCCGTGTGAAGGTATATGGTTACGGTGGAATTTTGCAGGATGAAGTGCTTGACGGTGATTATCTCGCTCAATATGACGACCTTAAAGAAGTGCCGACATGTACGGTCGATGGGCACAGGCTGTTTTATGCTCGCGGCACGGTGAGCTGGGACAGTAACACTGCATCCAAGCGTACGCGCAATCCTTATTCAGACTACGGTTATTATTTCCTTACCGAGAGCGACGGAGAGCCGTTGTCGGTTGACAGCACGGCTTTTGTCGACTCTTTCTATCCGTCTGCCGACGACTATCACACACTGCACGAGATTGACAATTATGCGTGGTTTCAGGGCGGCCGCAATCTTTTTGAGAATACGCCCATAACAGCCGGCAATTCAAGAGATTACCCCATTGACCTTATTTGCGGACAGCCTTCAAGCGGAACGGTGTCAGTAGGTGTCACCGCCGGGCAGGACTGTACCGTCAGCATTGCCATAAACGATTCGTTGGTAGGTACTTATACGATGACTGACTTCTCGGAGTATGATCATGGAAAGGAGGAGGAACACACGTACAGAATAGCCCGTCTTTCGGCGTCAGACACAGTGACTGTGACCAATGTATCCGGCGGTCCGGCCCGTCTCGACTATATTTCGGTGTATCATGAAGTGCCGCGTCCGCGTCCGGTTCTTGCCGGAACATCGTTCCCCGTGCCTGAATATGTTTACAACATAACCAATCAGGACCACCATGCCACCGGTCCGTTTGACATGGTAATCATAGTGCCTACGTCAGGCCAGCTTACAGAACAGGCCCGCAGAGTAAAGGAATTTCACGAACAGCATGATGGCTTCAGGGTTGCACTCGTACCTGCAGACGAGCTGTATAACGAGTTTTCGAGCGGTACGCCCGACGCCAATGCCTACCGTAGATTCCTCAAAATGCTTTACGACCGTGCCGAGACAGAGGCCGACATGCCGTCATACCTCATCCTGTTCGGTGACTGTGTGTGGGACAACCGCATGAATACAGACGAGTGCAGAGGACTCAGTGCGGACGATTTCCTGCTCTGCCACGAAAGTGACGATTCTTTCAGCGATGTTCACTGCTACGTAAATGATGGTTTTTTCTGCTGTCTTGATGACGGTGAGGGAGGCAATCCGCGTACCACCGACAAGCTTGATGTGGCAGTTGGGCGCTTCCCGGTACGCACGGCAGAGGAAGCCGAGATTATGGTGGACAAGCTCCTGACGTATGTCGAAAACCGTAACGCCGGCGGATGGCAGAATCTGTTTGTCTTTATGGGTGACGACGGCAATGACAACCGCCACATGCAGGATGCCGAGGAGATGGCTGAGATTGTTGAAAACGTCAATCCCGCTTTTCAGGTAGAGCGCATAATGTGGGACGCCTATACACGCGAAAGCTCATCAACAGGCCACACTTATCCGGCAGTGGCACGCCTTATAAAGCAGCGGCAGGCATCAGGCGCACTGATAATGAATTATAGCGGCCACGGCCGTCCTGACCAGATATCTCACGAAAGAGTGCTGACTATCAATGATTTTGCCGAATTCAGCAATGAGAATCTTCCGTTATGGATAACGGCATCATGCAATATAATGCCTTTTGACTCGCAGCAAGACAATATCGGAGAGACCGCCGTACTCAACAGAAACGGTGGAGCCGTAGCCTTTTTCGGCACCACGCGTACAGTATATGTTGACCGCAACAGAGCCATCAACAGAGCTTATCTCAATGCGTTGCTTACTCCCGTAGACGGCAATTATATCTCGATAGGCGAAGCCCAGCGGCAAGCCAAGAACACACTGATAGAAACCAATGCCGACCTTACCGACAACAAGTTGCAATATTCGTTGCTCGGCGACCCGGCTCTGGTACTTAACATACCCCAAAGCGGAGTTGTGATTGACAGCATAAACGGCGTGGAACTGGCAACGGCAGAATATCTTCCACGCATTGCGGCCGGCTCGGTGGTTTCGGTTAAGGGGCATGTAGAGGAGGCCGGCAACAAGGATGCTTCGTTTGAAGGAGTGGTCAATGTTGTTGTGAAAGACGCAGCAAAGAATGTTGTTTGCCGTCTTAATGACACCTCGGCGTCAACCGGAGCCGATACTGCCTTTGTCTATGTCGACCGTACTACTTCTCTTTTTACCGGCAGCGACAGTATAAGGAATGGTGAGTTCAGCTTCACTTTTGCCGTGCCCAGGGACATTGATTACAGCAATGAGACAGGACTTATCAATTTGCTGGCCGTCAACTCGGGCACTTATGAGACTCTTAACGGTTACAGCGAGGATTTTGTTGTTGGCGGTACGGGGTCTCTCGGAACCGACTCAATCGGTCCGTCGATATATTGCTACTTAAATTCGCCATCGTTTGTCAACGGCGGCAATGTCAACACCACTCCGTATTTCGTGGCCGAAATATATGACAAAGACGGATTGAACACAACCGGAAGCGGCATAGGGCATGATCTCGTGCTGACCATTGACGGCGAGATGAACCGTACTTACACGCTGAATGACAATTTCGAATATGATTTCGGCAGCTATATCAGCGGCCGGACTTATTACAACATACCTGAACTTGAGCCTGGAGAGCATACTCTCAGATTCAGGGCCTGGGACATAATGAACAACTCCTCGACAGCCGAACTGCGCTTCAATGTGGTAAGCGGGCTGTCGCCCAACCTGTTTGATATCAGCTGTACGGACAATCCGGCGCGTACAAGTACCACGTTTATCATCACCCACGACCGTTCGGGAAGCAGTCTTGACGTTGAGATTGAAGTGTTTGACGTCAGCGGGCGTCCGCTGTGGCATCACGTGGAGTCCAGCGTTCCGGCATCGGATACATATACGGTAGACTGGAATCTGACGGGCGATGACGGTTGCCGGCTGCAGGCCGGAGTGTATGTTTACCGTGTGAGGATAAGCAGCGACGGCAGCGGAGAGGTGATGAAGGCCAGGAAGATGGTGATACTCGGCAGTTGATACCGTGGCCTGAATGTGTGTGAAAATGAAAAAATTAACTTAAATATAAATATGAACGACAAAACTAAGAGTAAGTGCAAGATATTGGCAGCGTTGCTGTTTGTCTTTGTTTCTGCGGGAGTTCATGCGCAGGAAAAGACCGATATCTTTAATCCCGAACACAACTCTGTAACGTCACAGACCATTGCCCCTGACGCGAGGGCTGCCGGTATGGGTGACGTAGGAGCTGCAACCGACCCTGATGTCAACTCGCAATACTGGAATCCGGCGAAGTATCCTTTCTGCATAAGCCGTGCGGGAGTGGCTGTCAACTATACGCCGTGGTTGCGCCAGTTGGTCAACGACATGGACCTGGCCTACCTTGCGGGCTATTACCGCATAGGAGATTACAGTGCGGTGTCGGCTTCGCTGCGATACTTTTCGCTCGGTGAAGTGATGATGGGTGATGAATACGGCTCGACGGATAACGGCATGACAATCAGTCCTTACGAGATGTCGGTCGACGTGGCTTACTCGCTGATGCTGAGCGAGAAGTTCTCGATAGCCGCCGCTGTGAGGTGGATTTACTCCGACCTTACCTACGACTATACCGACGACACCACGCCGGGAAGCGCTTTCGGTGCAGACATTGCCTTTTATTACAACAATTACATCATGTTGGGCGAGCGCGAGAGCCAGCTCGGCATAGGTCTTAACATCAGCAACATCGGTAGCAAGATAACTTTCGGCGGCGACGACAACAGTGAGTTTATACCTACCAACATGCGTCTGGGTGTGGCTCTGATGGTGCCCATCGACGAGTATAACCGCTTCACGATAGCGGCAGATGCCAACAAGCTGCTTATACCCACTTATCCCATACAGGAAGACGGCGAGTCGTCGGAGGACTACGAGCAGCGTGTGCAGAGAGATTATTACGACGTGTCGAGCATCGGCGGCATATTCAAGAGCTTCGGCGATGCGCCCGGCGGCTTCAGTGAGGAGCTGCAGGAGATACGCTGGAGCGTGGGTGCCGAGTATGTCTATAATGACAAGTTCTCTCTGCGTGCCGGTTATCACCACGAGTCTGAGAACAAAGGTAACCGCAAGTACTTCACTTTCGGTGCAGGTTTCAAGATGAGTGCATTTTCTCTTGACTGTGGCTATGTTTGGGCAACGGCAAAGAGTAATCCGCTCGACCAGACGCTGCGTTTCACTCTCGGCTTCGACATGGACGGCATAAAAGACTTGTTCAGACGATAGAAGAAAACCGGAAAGTTATGTTTTAGGAGTTAAGGAGATGTGTTTTAGGAGTTAAGGAGTTATGGAGTAAAGGA
>CALNFG010000145.1 GCA_939792625.1 uncultured Prevotella sp. | reverse complement strand
TCTTAGTCAGGATGTGACTGTGGTAAGCGTGATGTCTCTTAATCTTACCTGTACCGGTGAAACTGAATCTTTTTTTAGCACCGGAATTTGTCTTCTGTTTTGGCATTTTTCTTAATTTTTTAATTATTATTATTTACAGTTGTGGCAACGTATATACCAAGACGTTACGCACATATACTTATTATTCTTTTTCCTTCCTTTCATTAAGCTTTTTTAAAGCGTCAGCTCCATTTTTTGCATTAGCAAACAACCCACCGCTTGCTGATATTTCAGTTTCAGTGGCTTTAATCAGCTCTGATTGGGCTTTTGCTTCTGCCTCACGACGTTCGCGATCCATCTTCTGCTGACTTTTCTTTGCAACCCCTGCTTTTTTAGGACTTAGATAAAGAAACATCTTCTTTCCTTCTAAAGCCGGCATTTGCTCTACCTTACCATATTCTTCAAGGTCATTGGCAAAGCGCAATAACAACACCTCCCCCTGTTCCTTGAAAAGGATAGAACGTCCACGGAAGAACACAAAAGCACGCACCTTATTACCTTCTTCAAGAAACTCTTTTGCATGCTTTAATTTAAAGTTGTAATCGTGTTCGTCTGTCTGAGGCCCGAATCTGATTTCCTTTACTTCCTGTTTCACCTGCTTCGCCTTCATTTCTTTAGCGCGCTTTTTCTGTTGATACAGGAACTTGCTATAGTCAATGAGACGACAAACAGGCGGTTGTGCGTTCGGTGAGATTTCTACGAGGTCTACACCCTCATTACGCGCCATTTCCAATGCCTGACGTGTTGGTACTACTTGTGAACCGTTATCGCTTACTATGCGGACTTCCTTTACGCGAATCTGCTCATTCACGCGGTAATGATTGTTTTTGTCGTGCTTCATTCAACTTTTTACGAATGTTTTTTATGAGAATCGGATGCAAAATTACTACAAATCAACTAATAAACAAAATTTTTCCGATATTTTTTCAGCAAACAGAGTCAACAGTGCCGAAGCGACGGCATGCGTAAAGACGGTTAAAACGGGAAGAAAAGGCGGCATTTACTAATTGAATATGCCGCCTTTTCCTATAATAAAAATTACATATCATACAAACAGACTACCCAACTGATAAACACAGGCCGAAACAATCCATGCAAGCACGGTGGTATAGCATGCGGCAAAGGCAGCCCAACGCCAACTGCCTGTCTCTCCCTTGATAGCCGCTATTGTCGCTATGCACGGAAAATAGATAAGCACAAAAAGCAGATATGCAAACGCTATTAACGGTGTAACGCCGTCGGCTGCCATCTTCTGCCTAAGCACTTCATACTTTTTAGTGTTGTCCTCTGTATCGTCTGCCACGCTCTCATCATCGGCATAAAGCACACCCATGGTAGAAGCAACTATCTCTTTTGCGCCAACACCGGCTATCAGGCTGACATCAAGCTTCCAGTCAAAACCTTGCGCACGGAACACCGGCTCGACAGCCTTGCCTATACGACCGATATAACTCTGCTCTTGTTGTGCCTGACGGTTAAGATTGTCATTGTGTGGGAAATATCCTAAAGCCCATACTATGATGCTGGCAACAAGAATTATTCCACCCATTTTTTTCAGATACTGCTTGCCTTTTTCCCATGTATGACGGGCTATGGCCTTAGCTGTCGGGAAACGGTAAGGCGGTAATTCCATGACAAAAGGCGTATCGTCTCCTTTCACAAGCCACTTGCTGAAAATACGGCTCATGAGTATGGCAAAAATTATTCCTATAACATAAAGCGAAATCATTATCAGCGACTGATAACGTACGGCAAAGAATGTGCCGATTATCATTATATATATAGGCAACCTTGCACTGCAGCTCATCAGTGGCAGCACAAGTATGGTGATTAGTCTGTTGCGGCGATTCTCTATTGTACGAGTAGCCATAACAGCAGGCACATTACATCCGAAACCCATAATCAGAGGAATGAACGATTTGCCGTGAAGTCCCATCTTATGCATAAGCTTATCCATAATGAACGCCGCACGAGCCATATATCCCGAATCCTCCATAAATGATATAAAAAAATACAGAATGAGTATCTGCGGTAAAAATACTATCACAGCCCCCACCCCGGCTATGGCACCGTCAGCAATCATAGCCTTCAGCGGTCCGTCAGGCAATGTGGTATTGATAAAATCACAAAGAGCGCTCACGCCTGCATCAATCCAATCCATCGGATATTGCCCTATTGTAAACGTTGCCTCAAACATAATATACAGGAAAAGGAAGAACAGCGGAAAGCCGACATACTTGTTAGTTATCACAGCGTCAAGCACATGCGTAAGCTGATATGTGTCCGTGCGTGTGCCTTCCTCACATCCGGCCTCGTGCAGAGCGCCGTGTATGATACCATACTTGGCATTCATCACAGCTGTCTCACTGTCTTCTTTTGTTTCCGTCATGATGTATTCGGCAGCTTTGTCACGGGTAGACATTATTTCCTGCCCGTTCGGCAGAGTTTTCAAAAACTCCTCTACCTTTGAATCTTTCTCAAGCAGTTTTATCGACAGGAATCTTGTAGAATATTTATATCTGATTTGCTCGTCTTTCTGTATTTCACGCTTTATGTCGTCTATGGCTTTCTCTATATATCTGCCGTGATTAAGATGAACATGACGCTGCTGAGGCTTGCCATCGGCATTTTCGCCTTCATACACACTTATAACGGTGTCAAACAACTCGTCAACACCACGCCCCGTCTTAAACACTGTCGGCACAAGCGGTATACCGAACAGAGAACCGAGTTTATCGTAATCAAGCTTGTCACCGCGTGACTCAAACTCGTCAAACATGTTAAGTGCGCCGACAATCTTCAGATTCATGTCAACAAGTTGTGTCGTAAGGTAAAGATTACGTTCAAGATTGCTTGCGTCAATTACGTTGATTATAACATCTGGCGTATTCTCGATAATCTGTTTTCTCACATAGAGTTCCTCCGGGCTGTATGCCGAAAGCGAATACGTGCCAGGCAAGTCGACAAGGTTGAACTTATATCCGTTATATTCGGCGCGCCCCTCTTTCGCATCAACTGTCACACCTGAATAATTGCCTACACGCTCGTGGGCGCCTGAAGCGAAATTGAACAATGAAGTCTTACCACAATTAGGATTACCCACAAGTGCCACATTTATTGTACGGCTTTTTTTCAAGGCTGCCTTGTGCAGACGTTCATCCGTTAAAAATGTGTCATCATCAGGAGCATTTTCGGATATACCTGTAAGTCCGAGGTTATATGCTTCTTCTTCCTCAAGCTGACGTGCCTCGTCTGCCGACATAACTTCTATCATGGCCGCTTCAGAGTGGCGTAAGGATATTTCATATCCCATTATCTTGTATTTCACAGGATCCTGCAAAGGGGCATTAAGCAGCACTGTCACAGTCTTTCCGCGAATGAAACCCATTTCCACTATACGCTTACGGAAACCTCCATGACCAAGCACTTTCACTATGACACCCTTTTCACCGGTCTTCAGTTCAGATAGTCTCATCTTGTCTTTTCCTCTGTATTTTTATTTTAAGTGTTGCAAAATTAGCAAAAAATAATGACATTATGTTCCCTTACCGATAAAATACCTAATAATGATGATGCACGTGTGATGCACAAAGAGATGTTTTCTCACTGAAGCGGCCTGCCTCTGCAAACAGAGCCACAACTGTTTGCACTGTTTCAGGCAAAAACATGTACAGTACGTAATAACCGGATTAAACAGAGCATTTCAGACTGACAATCCAAGCCTATTTGGACAATCGTATCGGCGAGTTCAAACCCCTGACATTTTATCTGAAGACATGCCGCTTGTGGATAGACATCTTTTGATGTCAGTTCCTTGCAACATGTTCTTTTTTTGACCATACTTGCATGGAACGATGCCATTATCACTCATTTTGTGGAAAAAATGACATAACAGCACATTCTTAAAGTTTGCCGTTTTTGAAAAAAAGAACTACTTTTGCACCCCAAGTACAAAAATTAACAAAAAAGAGATGAAAGAAAGATTGTCAGCCTTTATCAAGACATATATGCTTTTGGTACTGATTTTCATGGTGCAGAAACCCTTGTTCATGCTGTTTTACATAGATATGTATGCCGATTGCACTCTTGCGGAGTGGGTACATGTCATCTGGTATGGTTTGCCACTGGACTTGAGCGTTGCCGGCTATCTGATGACTCTGCCATCATTGTTATTGGTTGCTTCGGTATGGATGTGTGGACGTTGGCTGAAATGGAGCCTGCGTGTCTTGTTCGGAGTAATATCTCTGCTGATGGGAGGCATTTTCATCCTTGACCTTGTACTCTATAGATACTGGGGCTTCCGGTTAGACACCACACCATTCTTTTACTTCTTCTCCTCACCATGTGACGCCCTAGCCAGTGTGTCAGGCGGCACTGCCGTACTTGGCTTCGTGATGATGGCCGTATGCGCCATGCTGATATATGCCCTCTTTTTTTTCTGCATATTACGCAACGTGGAGCGTTTCAAACAGCCTGCACACCAAGTAGCAACATGTCTGGTAATGTCTCTGCTGGCAGGCGCTCTCTTCATCCCAATACGCGGAGGTCTCACGGTATCAACCATGAATACGGGTAAAGCATATTTCTCTTCAAACCAACGGTTAAACCATGCTGCCATCAATCCAGCATTCAGCCTTTTTGAATCCGTATTCAAGGAGAATGATTTTGCCTCGCAATACCGTTTTCTACAACCCCATGAGGCCGATATGCTCTTTGCCGGAATGCTCGACCCACAGGTACAGCATCCTCAAACCCCGGTACAGCCAAAGGACAGCCTGCACATATTGCTGAACACACCACGGCCTGATGTTATTCTGATTATCTTGGAAAGTTTCTCTTCACATCTAATGGGTACGTTGGGCGGAGACAACACAGTGGCACCATGTCTGGACTCCATCGCCTCAGAGGGTGTTCTTTTCACGCGGATGCATGCTAACAGCTTTCGCACGGATCGGGGGTTGGTATCTATTCTGAGCGGATATCCGGCCCAGCCCTCTACAAGCATCATGAAATATCCGCGCAAGACCCAGTCTCTTCCATCCATTGCCGGGACACTACGTAAAGCCGGGTATCGCACGCGCTATTATTACGGTGGTGATGCCGACTTCACAAATATGCGTTCATACCTGATGTCTTCAGGTTTCGAGAATATCGTGTGTGACTGTAATTTCCCCATACATGAACGCCTGAGTAAGTGGGGCGTGTACGACCATCTCGTTTTCCGTCGCCTGCTTGATGATATACGTACCGATACCGTACAGAACAAAAAGGCACCTCGTTATTGTGTTCTCCAAACTTCCAGCAGTCACGAGCCTTTCGAGGTACCATACCGGCGCCTGGCCAATGACCGTATGAATGCTTTTGCATATACGGACAGTTGCGTGGGAGACTTCGTGCGCCAACTACGGCAATTGCCACAGTGGAAAAACACCCTTCTCATCTTAGTGCCAGACCATCAGGGAGGATGGCCCGAAGCTCTCAATAACTTTTCGATTGAGCGTTATAAGATTCCTCTCATTTTTACCGGAGGAGCCGTACGTCGCCCGTGCCGGATTGATGCAATAGGATCGCAACATGACATTGCCGCCACCCTGCTGGCTCAAATGGGACTTCCTCACGGGGAATTCACTTTCAGCAAGGATATGCTGAATCCCGAATCGCCCCACTTCGCCTTCATCACCTTCCCCGGCATGTTGGGATTTGTGTCTGAAGAGAATAGCATCTTCTATGACA
>CALNFG010000144.1 GCA_939792625.1 uncultured Prevotella sp. | reverse complement strand
GGTTAAGGTATGCGGCGGCGACACCTCGTTTGTCGGCGCACTGCCCACGGCGCTGATGAAGCCGCTCTCGGGCAGCGGTGCGCGCGGCATGATGGTCGACGCGATGGCCACTTACGGTGCCGATTCGTTCGTCGGACGCCTCAGCTGCATATTCCAGGGCTCCACCGACACCACGTTCTACATCCTCGCTGTCTACTTCGGCAGCGTCGGCGTGCGCTACACCCGCCACGCCGTTGCCTGCGGTCTGATGGCCGACCTTGCGGGAGTCATAGCGGCGATAGCCGTGTGCTATCTGTTCTTCTGAAGGTGAGAAGGTGAGAAAGTGAGAAGGTGAGACCGTGGCGATGCCTTGTGGCAGACTTTGAGCGGATAAAGACATGTCTTATATCTTATCATGAATAATAAAAACACAATATCGAAACTGAGCAAATGTTTTGCTCTCAGAATAATAAAGCTGTACAAGTTCCTGCTTGAAGAAAAGCATGAATACATCATGGCGAAGCAGGTGTGCAGGTCAGGCACAAGCATCGGAGCGAACATAGCCGAAAGCCGCAACGCGCAGAGTAACGCCGACTATGTTAATAAGCTGAACATTGCGTTGAAAGAGGCCGACGAAACAATGTATTGGCTTGAGCTTCTCCATGAGTCTGAAACAATCAGCGAAAAGCAGTTTGACTCGCTGGCAAACGATTTGAACATAATAATTGGAACATTAATAAACATAATAAAAAAATTAAGAGAAAGCACAGACAGATGATTGCGGTGTTTCTCACCTTCTCACCTTCTCACTTTCTCACCTTAAAGCGATGGCTGATTTAAAGGGTTTGGCAAAGGACACTGCAATCTACGGACTGAGCAGCATCGTGGGGCGATTCCTCAACTATCTGCTCGTTCCGTTGTACACGGCGAAGCTGTCGGCGGCAAGCGGCGGCTACGGCGTGATAACGAACGTCTACGCATATACGGCGCTGCTGTTCGTCATACTGACGTACGGCATGGAGACGACGTTCTTCAGATACGCCAACAAAGAGGGCGAAGACCCGCGGCGGGTGTACTCCACGATACTCATGTCCGTCGGCTTCACTTCGCTTGTGTTCGTTCTGCTCGTCTTCATGTTCATATCGCCCGTATCGGCGGCCATGGGCTATGCCGACCATCCGTCATACGTATGGACCATGGCCATGACCGTTGCGCTCGATGCTTTTCAGGCCATTCCGTTCGCATATCTGCGCTACAAGAAGCGCCCCGTGAAGTTCGCCGCCCTGAAGATGCTCTTCATCGTGATGAACATCAGTCTCAACCTGGTGTTCTTCCTGCTGTTGCCGGCACTGTATGAAAGCAGCGGCGGCGAGGGGCTGGCCGGCAGGATATACGACCCCGCGGTGGGAGTGGGCTATGCGTTCTATATCAATCTGTTCTGCACGGCATCGATAACGTTCCTCTTCAGAAAAGAACTAAGCGGCTTCCGCTACGTGTTCGACCGCGCACTGCTAAAGAGAATGCTCGGCTACAGCTGGCCCATTCTGGTGCTGGGAATAGCCGGAATACTCAATCAGACGGCCGACAAGATAATCTTTCCCTACGTCTACCGTGGCGCCGACGCCCATGCACAGCTCGGCATCTACGGAGCGGCCAGCAAGATAGCGATGATCATGGCCATGATAACACAGGCTTTCCGTTATGCTTACGAGCCGTTCGTGTTCGGCAAGGCTAAAGACAAGGACAACCGCGATACTTACGCCACGGCGATGAAGTTCTTTGTCATCTTCACTCTGCTGGCCTTTCTCGCCGTCATAGGATACATGGACATACTGAAGCATCTCATAGGCCGCGACTATTGGGAAGGCCTGTCCGTGGTGCCGATAGTGATGGCGGCGGAAATCATGATGGGCATTTACTTCAACCTGTCGTTCTGGTACAAGCTCATCGACAAGACCATCTGGGGCGCCTGGTTCTCGGGAGCGGGCTGCCTGGTGCTTATCGCCGTCAACGTGATATTTGTTCCGCGCTACGGCTACACGGCCTGCGCGTGGGGCGGCTTTGCCGGTTACGGCACGGCCATGCTGCTCTCTTACTTCGTCGGGCAGAAGCATTACCACATCAACTATCCCGTAAAGACCATTGCCCGCTATGTTGTCGTGGCTCTCGGCCTGTGCCTCTGCATGCGTTGGGCCAACGCTTCGCTGCCGGTGCCGGCGGCTCTCGCGGTCAACACGGCGCTCATACTGCTGTTCGCGGCAATGATAGTGAAGTTTGACTTCCCGCTGAAGAATCTGCCCGTGATAGGCAGATACTTCAGGAAGAGGTGATAACCTGAGCGGGTGACAAGGCGGGTATGCGCCGCCGTAGGCCGTGAGGCGGCATGTGGGCGTTAGCCTCGGTGGAAGTGACGAGACAGGTCTTAAGGTCTTCGTACAGACCGCCCTGACCTCACAACCACGCCCCAAAACCCCATAACCCCAAACCATATAACCGTAAAAAACCTTAAACCATAAAAAAAATAAAACGCAATGAAAAAATTATCTTTATTGATTCTCGGTCTGCTTACCCTTCTGCCGGTAAAGGCAGACGAAGGTATGTGGACGCTGTACAACCTGCCTGAGGCGGTTTACCGTCAGATGAAAGCCTATGGCTACAGTCTTCCTTACGAGAGCCTTTACTCGGCCGACAACGCGATAAAAGGCTCGGTCGTGCTTTTCGGAGGCTTCTGTTCGGGCGTTGTGGTGTCTCCCGACGGCCTTGTGTTCACCAACCACCACTGCGGCTTTGAAGCCATCCGCAGCCACTCCACGGTGGAGCATGACTACATGCTCAACGGTTTTTACGCCAAGGACTATAAGGAAGAGCTGCCGAACGAAGACCTTTACGTCAGCTTCATGGTGGAGCAGCAGAACGTGACGCAGCGTCTGCAGGCCATGGGCATCGACGACCTGCCGGCCGACAAGCAGTCGGAGCTTATCGACTCGCTGGCTGCGATAATGACAGACTCCGTGAAGAAGATAGAGAAGACGCTTCACGTGGAAATCGACCCGTATTATGAGGGCAACAGTTATTTTGCCACCACTTACCGCCTTTTCCCCGACGTGCGCCTTGTTTTCACGGTGCCCAAGTCGATGGGTAAGTTCGGCGGCGAGACCGACAACTGGATGTGGCCGCGCCAGACGTGCGACTTCAGCGTGTTCCGCATATATGCCGACCCGCAGACCAACGGCCCCGCCGAGTATTCGGAGCAGAACGTGCCTTACCGTCCCAAGACATGGGCGCCCGTGTCTCTGCAGGGATACAAGGACGGCGACTTTGCCATGACCATCGGCTATCCGGGAAGCACCGAGCGTTATCTCTCTTCTTACGGCATACGCGAGATGCGTGACGCCGGCAACGCCACACGTGTGCAGGTGCGCGGACTGAAACAGGAAATCATGCAGCGCCACATGCGTGCCGACGAGGCTGTGCGCATAAAGTACGACTCAAAGTTCGCCCAGAGCGCCAACTACTGGAAAAACTCCATGGGCATGAACAAATGTATCGACTCCATCGGCATCATCGAGCAGAAGCAGGCTTACGAGATGCGCCTGCGCCACTGGCAGGAGGAGACGGGATTCCTCAAGGGCAAGCTTGACTTCGACCTCATGGCGAAGCTCTACGGCGAGCGTTTCGAGCGCATGCGTGCATTCTATTACTGGACAGAGACCTTCCTCGGCACGAGCGAGGTTGTGACCCGCGCCATGAGAGCAGGCAACGGCATGGAGGTGAAAGGCTCTGAAAGCGACCCGAAGAAGCAGTACATAGAGTTTGACGACAACAGCGACTCGTGGGACGAGGCGCTCGACAAGGAAGTGTTTGCGGCCCTGCTGAAGAACTACCGCGAGCATGTCTCGGCACAGTATCTGCCTTCTGTCTACAAGACCATCGACGCCGACTTCGGCGGTGACTACGCAGCTTATGTTGATGCTCTGTACAAGAAGTCTGTCCTGATGAAGAACGGAAAGAAACTGTACTTCAACAAGAAGAATTTCAACAAAGACCTCGGCGTGCAGCTCGGCGTAAGCCTTGTTGACTATCTCGCGCAGCAGCGTGAGGCCCTGGCTCCGCTGGCCGACTCGATTGACCTGCAGGAGAAGTATCTCTGTGCGGCCAAACTGCGCATGGAGCAGGACATGCCCCATTACAGCGATGCCAACATGACGATGCGTCTGAGCTACGGCCGTGTGGGTGGATTCACCATGAACGGCTCGCCCTCGGGCTATTACACCACGGCTGAAAGCATAGTCGAGAAGATGGGATACGGCGACAAGATGCCCGACTATTATGCCGAGCCGATAATGAAGGAACTGCTCTCGGCCACCGACTTCGGCAAGTATCAGGACAAGACCACCGGCAAGATGCAGCTCTGCTTCCTGACCAACAACGACATAACGGGCGGCAACAGCGGCTCGCCGATGTTCAACGGTAAGGGCGAGCTTATCGGTCTGGCCTTCGACGGCAACTGGGACAGCCTCTCGAGCGACATCTATTTCGAGAAGAATCTTGCCCGCTGCATCGGCGTAGACATACGTTACGTGCTGTACATGATGGACAAGTGGGGACATGCCGACCGCCTGTTGAAAGAAATCAACGCCAAGTAAACCGGATTTTTCTTCATAGCTTTATAACCGCCTGATTATCAGGCATCTTCCGAAAGGTCATCTTTTGCCTGCCAAAAGATGACCTTTTGCGTTGCGAAAGCTTACCTTTCGGTGACCAAAAGGTAAGCTTCCGCATTTTAAGAAAACTTTGCATGGCTGCCGCCTGACTTTCTGACTAAAGTCATTATCTTTGTGGCGATAAGACATCTGCTTATGAGAAAGTTATTGTTTTTGCTGCTGGCGGCGCTCGCCGTGCTGCCCGCGGCGGCTCAGGAAGAGCGGCCGTTTGACGTGAAGATAAGCAACGATGAGTATAAGGCGTACATCGTTATGAATCTGTATGACAAGAATCTCACCGTGCCCGGACAGGAAGTGCTGGGCGAGGTGGAAGGGTATATTGCCTCGACGCAGAGCCGCACGGCGTGGATAATAATATCGTCGGAGATTATCGACGGCCGCACGGCCGAGATAGAGGTGGTGAACGACTACGGCAGCGAGGATTTCACGGCCGTGGTCAGGCTGAATGACGACGGCACGTATTCTTACAGGAAAAAGAACGGCAGCACGCTGAAGTTTGCCGTCAGGGGCAAGTGGCAGCGCCTGCCCGCTACGCTCGAGTTTGTCAGGAAGTGACGCGGCGCGTTTCTTTATGCCGGCGGCCGGACGCTCTCATGCGGAGAGTGCCCGGCCGCCGGTGTGTTTGCGGGGCTGTGTGATGCCGTTTGTCATTCCTTGTTGGCGTGCCTGTACATGTATATGTGCAGGCCCTGGCGCACCGAGCGCAGGCCGAACTGCTCGGTATGTATGTCTTCGGGCGACAGCCAGAAACATTCGGCTGCGTCGTCGCCGGCCTTGAGCTGGGTCTCGTCTTCCACGGTGCAGCTGAAAAACATGTCGAGCGTGTGGATGTCGAGGCCCGAGTACCGGTAGATGTTGGGCTGGCTGAACATGTAGCGGGCGGAAGTGATTTTGAGGCCGGTTTCCTCTTCCACCTCGCGTGCCACGGCTTCCTCGGCCGTCTCCTGCACGTCGGCAAAGCCTCCGGGCAGGTCGAGCGTGCCCTTGGCAGGCTCCAGTCGGCGCCGCTCGACGAGCAGCCGTCCGCGGCTGTCGGTGATGAAGGCAACCACGGCGGCTGCCGGATTCATGAATAACTACGCGAGTTCGGGATAAGAAAAAGTTCAAAAGAGTTCCGGTTGTGCCATTCTT
>CALNFG010000143.1 GCA_939792625.1 uncultured Prevotella sp. | reverse complement strand
GGTTCCATTACTCCGAAAAATTCGTCAAAGTTGGCAAGTGAATCACCCGTAAGTGTTCCGGGTGCAGGCATAGCCTCTTCTGGGCAGATGCCGTCTCTCTTCATGATTGTTACCACGTCAGAGAAGCTTCCTCCCTGTGAGAACTGGCTGTCTCCGTGCATTCTTACGGTAAGAATTGCGCGGTCCATGTAGTCTTTGTTGGCAATGAACATTTCACAGAGATTGTAGGTCTTGCCGGTATTCTTAAGAATTTCACTTTCAAGGAAACTCAGTGTGGAGTAGGCCCAGCATGTACCGCTTCTGTTCTGGTCTTTAATGCTTGTGATCGGGTTTGCTTTCACTGTAGTGAATACAGGCACATTTTTCGCAGTTTCTTTGTTGTTCTGCGCATTTGCGCCGGCCGCAACGCAGGCCAGCAGACACATTGTTAATAATTTTTTCATTTCTTTATTTTAATTATTTGTGTAATTGATTTTCAGCCATAAATGTTTCTATGTCTTCCGGATGATACGGTATACGCTCTTTTCCCAAGAAGCGGCACCCGTCAGATGTTATGAGTATATCATCTTCAATGCGTATTCCTCCGAAATCTTTGTATGTCTCTAATTTGTCATAATTTATAAAGTCTTTATGCAGACCTTGTGCTTTCCAATCATCAATAAGTGCCGGTATGAAATAAATGCCCGGCTCGTCAGTCACGACAAAGCCTTCTTGCAGCCGACGGCCCATGCGCAAAGCGTTGGTACCGAATTGTTCTGACGGCCGTGTTTCTTCGTCAAAGCCGACATTTACCTGTCCCAATCCTTCCATGTCGTGTACGTCCATGCCCATCATGTGTCCCAGTCCGTGGGGTAGGAACATGGCGTGGGCACCTGCGTTTACAGCCTCGTCAGTGTCTCCTTTCATCAGACCTAGTTCTTTCAGCCTGTCTGTCATCAGCCGGCATACGGCAAGATGCACGTCTTTGTATTTCACTCCGGGTTTTGCCACTTGCAGTACATAGTCGTGACAAGCTTCGACAATCTGATAGATTTCAAGTTGTCGTTGGGTGAATTTGCCGTCAACAGGGTATGTACGTGTGTTGTCCGAGCAATAGTTGTTGCGGTTTTCAGCACCGGCGTCACATAGTACGAGACGTCCGCTTTCAAGTTCGTTCCATGAGGGATTGCCGTGCATTATTTCTCCGTGTTGTGTAAATATGGTTGCAAAGCTGACCATTGCCCCATACGAATTTGCCACGCCGTTAACTTGTCCTCCTATATATTTTTCCGTAAGTCCCGGTCTTGTCAGTCGCATTGCCGTGGTGTGCATTTTATATCCTATGGCACACGCATTTTCTATTTCTTCTATTTCCTGCTGTTCTTTTTTAGAACGCATCTTTACCACAGCCTTGATTAATTCCATTGAGGCTGCTTCTTTTTGTTGGTTGGGATGTATGCCGAGCAGGTCGAATATCTGCAATTTTGTGTCATACCTGTAAGGAGGTAGGAAGTGTATCTGTCTGTGCAGCCTTAGTGCTTCATTGCAAATTACCTGCAACTGCTTCATCGGAGCGGTTTTACTTACGCCGATGCTTGCTGCCATGTCGCTTACACTGTCAACAGAGCCAAACCATACTATATCTTCAATGTCTATGTCATCACCCACAAGTGTCTCTTCATCATTGTCTATGTCTATTACACCTACGAGACCGTCGCGGTTGAGACCAAAATAATAAAGGAATGATGAATCCTGACGGAACGGGTAATATCCGTTTGACGGATAATTTACGGGTGAGTCGTTATTGCCGAACAATATAACAACACCGCTCTTAACGAGCCTTTTCAACTCGGCCCGCCGGTTTACATAAGTCTCTTTACTGAACATATTTTCAAAGTATTATATTTAATCTTGTGCCGTAAAAATGCACTTTTGGATGCAAAGATATGAAATTTCGATTTAAAGTCATTATTTTTGTGCAGTTTTTTTATTTCTTTTTATGCGTATAGACAGGAATACAGGACTTGTGCTTGAAGGTGGCGGCATGCGAGGTGTATTTACGAGCGGCGTGCTTGACGCTTTTATGAAGAACGGAGTATATTTTCATTATGTGGTCGCCGTGTCTGCAGGAGCATGCAACGGTCTGTCTTATATGAGCCGCCAGATACGGCGGGCGCGTATATCAAACATAGATTATCTTGCACAATATAAGTATATCGGTTTGCGTCATCTTGTCACACAGGGTTGTATCTTCGATCAAAAATTGCTTTATGACGATTTTCCGAACACATTGCTGCCATTCGATTACGATGCATACTTCAATAATCCTGATGAGTTTGAGATGGTCACTACCAACTGTCTTACCGGACGGCCATGTTATCTTAATGAAAAACACAACCGTCAACGTCTGCTTGACATCGTAAAGGCTAGCAGCAGTCTGCCGTATGTCAGCAAGATTGTCACAGTTGACGGCGTACCGATGCTTGACGGTGGAATTGTTGACAGTATTCCAGTGATGCGTGCCATTGAGCGTGGTCATTCCGGGTGTGTAGCAGTGCTTACGCGTAACCGTGGCTACAGAACTTCTGAAAAAGACCGTAAACTGCCACATTTTATCTATAAGAACTATCCGCGCTTGCGTGTGGTGTTGAGCCATAGATGTGAGACTTATAACCGCCAGCTTGAACTTGTGGAAGAACTTGAACGTTCAGGGCGTATTCTTTGTATACGACCGGAACGTCCGGTTGATGTGGGCAGGATGGAAAAAGATGTGGAGAAACTAGAGTGCCTGTATGAGGAAGGATTTTATCTTGGCGACAAGTTTTGCCGTGAAAATATTTTTACAGCATAGCCAAGCACCGTCGTTTACATAATCGACAGTATTTGGCTATGCAATGAGTTATCTTTCACGATGCGAAAGATAAGGTTTTGTAAAGCTGTTATGAAACTGAGTCTGCAGGTCTTTAATATGCATTGCGCTGCAGACTGCCATATCACTGTTGTACCTCATTCTTTGACGATAACATGTCATAATAATCGTCTGGTTGTACATACTTTGGTGATGGGCCATATTTGTTTGGCTCAGGTTTGCCGTCAAGCACACAAAATATAAAAATAGTGATGTTTACAATAAAAGACACCAAGCCCGCTATCGGAAATACCGGACCGCGCAGAGATGCCATTGCCGCATCAATGTCAGGGTTGACAGCTGACATTGCCTCGTAATATCCGCTGCCTGCTATATAAAATTGGATAAACACACTGGTCAATATTGCAACAGCCACCCACCATCCGCTGTGTCCTCTGTCGTGCAAACGACGCACCGTAACCGCCCAGAGTGACATTTGCAAAAAAGTTCCTATAATTCCGGATAACATCGGGAATCCGCTGAACAGTGATACGACTATTATTGCTATAACGGCATAAGCAACCCAATACCACCACAATTCAGAGCGTCGTGCCCGTCCGTTGAAATTAAGAAGATTACTCAATACAGATTTGACAGACTCGGCAAATCCCATGGAAGGAAGTTTTTTGTAGTTTTCCATAAGCCAGATAAATTAATTATACAATATTTCATTTCCGGTAAAAGTAGATTCGAAAACATCTGGTACAATGTTACTCTTTCAGTAAATCCGGGCGGAGGCGCTTGGTGCGCTCATAGCTCTGTTCTATTTCCCAGTCTTTTATCTTCGCCTCGTTTCCGCTCAGCAGAATTTCCGGTACACGCCATCCTTTATAGTCGGCGGGACGTGTATAAATAGGTGCTGAAAGCATATCGTCCTGAAAACAGTCGGATAGAGCGCTTTGATCATCGCTTATCACTCCGGGTACGAGTCTTACTATGGCGTCTGTCATTACGGCTGCAGCCAGTTCACCACCTGTCAACACATAATCGCCGATGCTTATTTCACGTGTTATCAGATGGTCGCGTACACGCTGGTCAATGCCTTTGTAGTGTCCGCACAGTATGATAAGATTGCCTTTCAGCGAGAGATCGTTGGCTATATGCTGGTTAAACTGTTCGCCGTCTGGTGATGTGAATATCACTTCGTCATAGTTCCTTTCCTCTTTTAGGGCTGATATGGCACGGTCGATTGGTTCGCATTGCATAACCATGCCGGCAAAACCTCCGTATGGATAATCGTCCACACGTCTCCATTTGTCTGTTGAGTAATCGCGCAGATTGTGCAGATGAATTTCAGCCAGGCCTTTTTTCTGTGCCCGGGCAAGTATTGACTCGTTGACAAATCCTTCAAGCATTTCAGGCAGAACGGTTATTATGTCTATTCTCATTGACTTACTTTATTATGTTTGAAATCTGTTTCCATGTGCCCTTGTGCTTACAAAGACCATGTGTGTGTAGTATCTGAACATTAAAAATACGGATGAAAAATGAACATCTGTAATCATGTATCCAGCACAGTTATCTTGCCACAAAGATACTATAATTTATAAAAACAGCCAAACAAAGTGACACACATTCTTTAATTTGATTTGTATAAGCAATTGTTATAAATTCATATTATGCTTTTTTGACCCGCTTCCGTTTGTATAATGTTAACAAAGATGGGAAGATAAAAGAGAGCGGCCACATGGCCGCTCTCAACCAACACAAAAACTAAACTAGACTTAATTGACGAATAAAAGATTTTCACAAACCTCGTATTGTCGCTGCAAAGTTATATAAGATCTTTCAAATATGCAAATATTTTATTCGTTTTTTTGCCCTGTAAACTTTAGAATTTACATATTTACAGTCTTGTTTATCAGATATTGGTCAAGTATGGTCATGGCCGCCATGGCCTCCACAATAGGAACGGCACGTGGCAATACGCACGGGTCGTGACGACCGCGTGCTTTCAGCATGGTTTTATTGCCGTGTATGTCGATGGTGTCCTGTTCACGCAGCAGTGTGGCAACGGGCTTGAATGCTATGCGGAAATATATATCCTGACCATTGCTTATGCCGCCTTGTATACCTCCGCTGCGGTTGGTTGTTGTTGCCACATGCCCGTTTTTGTCGTAAAACAGGTCATTGGCCTGACTGCCACGTCTGACTGCCATGTTGAAGCCTTCTCCGAATTCGATGCCTTTCACGGCGTTTATTCCGAGCATTGCGTATCCTAAAGCCGCGTTCAACTTGTCAAATTCAGGCTCACCCAGACCGGCCGGACATCCCTTTATGACACATGTTATGGTGCCGCCTACAGTGTCTCCCTCCGCCTTGATTTGCCTTATCAGGGTTGCCATGGCTTCGGCTTTTTCAGTGTCGGGACATCTTACTATGTTGTCATCTATAAGAGAAAGGTCATATTTGCGGTAGTCGTTGTCAAGGGCTATGTTGCCTACTTGAGATGTGTATGCCGTGATGCTTATACCCAATTGTTTCAGAGCAAGTTTTGCAAAAGCACCTCCCACGCATCTGCTTATGGTGATACGTGCCGAAGAGCGTCCTCCGCCACGATGGTCGCGTATTCCATATTTTGATGTATATGTATAGTCTGCGTGTGATGGCCTGAACACGTTGCGCATGTTGTCATAATCGGTTGATCGTTGATTGGTATTGCGTACTATGAAGCCTATCGGACAACCGGTTGACTTTTCTTCAAACACGCCACTGAGAAGTTCTATACGGTCGGCCTCTTTACGATCTGTGGTGATGTCGCTCTGTCCCGGCCGTCTGCGGTCGAGTTCTTGCTGTATGAAGCCAATATTGACATTAATGCCGGCCGGAAAGCCGTCAATCACGCCGCCTATGGCTTCGCCGTGACTTTCACCGAAAGTGGTGAGACGGAACAGGTGTCCGAAAGTGTTGCGCATATATTAATAACTGCTCAAATGAAATAAAAGTGTAAGGAGATGTGTCAAAATGGAGTTAACGGGAGTCAGTCGCTCCGCGCCGGAGTTA
>CALNFG010000142.1 GCA_939792625.1 uncultured Prevotella sp. | reverse complement strand
CCCGCCGTAACGACAAGAAACAGCACGAGGCGCGGACACGTGATGCGGTCGCGGCACGACAGCGAGAGAGCCGCGCCTGACATGCCGACAAGCAGAAGCAGGCCGGACAACACGAAATACGACGTTTCTCCGAAAAAGGCGTATGCCGAAGTCATCAGCAGCAAAAGTATGAAATAAACCGACACCGCCAGCCATCCGAGTATTGTATCCTTTATCATAAGTCACAGATTTTAATACCACCATCCGCCAACGATGCCCCACACAACGGCCGTAAGCCCCACAAGGGCATCTATGCCGCACACGTATATATAGTTTTCGGGACGGCCCTTGCGCGTAAGCAGGGCGTGTACCACTCCCGAAAGGCCGAACACCAGCAAGACTATCGAGGCCGTTACGGACAGCCAGGTGATGTCAAGCGCCACGGCTGCGACGATGAAAACCGTCATAAACAGCATGTCGGCATAATAGAAAAACTTTACAAGCAGATTGTTCATGGCCATATCTTTTTAAAACATCGGAGTTCAGTAAAACAGTTTATCCGCAAAATAAATTCCGGCAATGGCAAGGCACAGGATGCCCCACAGGATGTTGCCGACGCGCTTGCGCCCTTTACGGCACTTTATGGCATACACAATGTAACCCACACCGTAAGCGGCCATCAGCAAGTATTCACTGTAAACAAACCACGGCTCGGCAATCTCACGCTTCCTCATAATGACAAAAATCGCCATGATGATGAAGCCCGCAACGCTAAACACGTCGTTCCATTCTATTTTGTCGTTGTTGTCTGTCATCGCATTTCTGTCGTTATCCAGGAGCAAAGATAATGCAAATCGAGTGAAGTGCAAAATAAAAGGGAGTATAACGAGCTTTTATTTTGCACTTCCGAGATGCAGCTTATCTTATCAAAAGATAATGCAAATCGAGTGAAGTGCAAAATAAAAGGGAGTATATTACGGGTCATCCGCAAATGTGTTGGATGGGAAGAACTTTTACCGTAAAGACGAACATAAATTGAATACATCCTATGTAGGGACATAATTTATTATGTCCGCACGCTCTGAAAGAGCGTTTAAACGTCTGAATATCAGTAAAATACGTTTCTCACGAAACGTGCGGACATAATAAATTATGTCCCTACAAGGGCGGCGTTTTATGGTGTGGTTTAATTATAGATAAAGTATTTGTTCATCCAACACATTTGCGGATGAACAAAAAACAGCCTGAGCTGTTACGGCCGGAAGCCTTGCAGAGCGAAAAAAAGCAGGCCTTTACCGGGCCTGCCTCTCTTACAAACCTTTACTTTATAAACACTTTCTTAACGGCAGTCTTGCCGTCAACCACTGTACGAATGATGTAAATGCCGTCACGCGCCTGCCCCACATTCACCCTGCGTCCGTCAAGGGTGAATATCTCAGTGACGCCATTGCCTGCCTGTACGCCTACGTCATTTATGCCTGTGGGCGTGTCGCCGGCGCCGAGCCTGCATGCGTCGGCATTGACGATGCTGCCGTCACGCGAATCTATCAGCATGGCCACCACTGTGACGTTATCCGCGTCAAGCACCGTTTCGGGCAGAGTGAAGTCTGTGCTGTGGGTGTAAGTCCTGCCGGCCGCCATGTACACGGGCAGACTGCCGTCTATGCCCTCAACATCGCCGAGCGTGCCGCGGGCCACATCCTCGAACGTATAATCGTAGATGTATGACGGCAAATCCTCATATCCGCCCATCTCGCCGTTAGCTCCGCCGGCATAGGCATTGTTCTGTGCGTATCTGTCGTCGCCCTCTTCATACACATTGTCCTCAGACAGGACGTATGCCATACGGTAACGCCCGTCGGTGCATCCGTCGTTGAGCATCACGTCGGCAGTGGCCGTATAACCTGTTTCCGACGGCTCCACCGACAGCAGAACACTTGCATCGACATCAGCCGCAGCCTCACGTTCGTAATAAGAAGGTATATCGGCAGGGTCGCATCCCATATTGCGCTTTCTGTTAATCACGGCGTGAGGATAGCCCGATGCACCGGCCTGAGAATATATGTAGCCATGATAATCTTCCACTTCGAGGAAGTCTCCGCCATGCACGGCTATGCCGATAAACGTTTCGGGATATTCTTCGGCCATACGTTCCAGGGAAACTGCTCCGCGCACACACCATCCGCACCATGAGCCGGTAAGCTCTTCGGCCACCACCTTGTTGACATGCGATATCTGTGTAACGTCAACAGTGCTGCGACGGCCGTCGCGCTCGGCCCACACGGTGAACGTGCGCGACTCGCCCAGAGGCAGCGTCTCGCCCGTGGCAAAGCTGAAAGGCACACTCTCGCCCGGCCTCAGCTCGGTGTCGGCAAAGCTCTGCGAGAAGGTCTTGCCGTCGCAGTCATACCCTACGGTGAATCCCGTCACGGACTCGGCAAAGTCTGTCGTCACCGTGCCTTGCACCACAAGCTCGTCAGAAGGCTTGACTATCAGCCGCATGTCGGCAGCCACACGCGCCGGCATCGGTTGCCCCATGAGTATGTCGTCGACATAAAGCAGACTGCGGTCGGTACTGTTATTGACAAAGGCCACTCTCACCGTCTTGCCCACGTAACCGGCAAGACTGACGCTGTGACGTGTCCATGCGGAGGCTTCGGCATCCACGCTGAACAACGGGGATGTACGGTCAAAGTCGTCGGGACTGTCGCCGCCCTCGCTTATATACACGGCATAACCGTCGCTGAATGTGGCGTCGACGGCACGTGCGCGCCAAGTGACGGCATCGTCGGCCGAAGTCACGGTGAACGGCGGAAGAATCATCCAGTCGTCAGACGTACCTCTGCCGGCATACCACGACGTGCTTACGGCCACGGTGTTGTGTTCGCCTTCGTCGTAAAAGCTCACCCAGGGCACACCTACCTCAAAGCCGTAAGACCCTATGTCGACAGACGGCGTGTTGCCATCGGCATCTACAAGCACGAAGTCGGCCGGGATACCGTTCTCGAAGTCGTAAAGCCGGCCGTCGGCGGACTGTGCCGCGCGGAGCATGCCCGCGCAGCACAGTGAACATATTATGAAAAAGGTTATACGTTTCATGGTATCACGCTTTTGTTATAACTCTGTCATCTGGCAATCACTTTCCTTGACTCGTTGCCGCTCTTGATTATGTACACGCCCTTGGCGGGAGTACTGTTCAGCTTGCGGCCCGAGAGGTCATATATTTCAACTGGGGCGTCAGCCTCTTCCTCCACACCGGCTGCACTTATGCCTGTGGTGAAGTCGACAACCTGCATGTCTGAAAGGTCTGAAGCATAGACTGTGCCGTAACGGTCATAGAACGCCTGCACATTGTATGCAAACTTGTAACCGGCTTTCGGCCTCAATCCGCTTACGCGTGCCGAAGTAGCGTCGCCGTCCAATGTCTGCGAGCCGAGCATGGTGTACACTCTGTCGCCAGCCTTAACGTCCTGCTTCACCGTAACCTTGTCGAGAAGGAATCTGTAACCCTCGGCAGTGTAGAACATCAGGTTAGTATGGCTTGTTCCTCCCGTCATGGTTACCGTGGCTGTGTGGGCTCCGGGCTGCTCAGCGGTTATTATCTGATACACCGTCTCGTCACCCTGTACCACCAAAGAGGTGTACTCTGTGAAAGTAACAAAGTCAACCGTTACGGTATATTCACCGTTGCCGCTGCCAACGCTTATCGCCGGCGAGGTGATGTCGAGATAGGCATACATGCTCTCGTCGCATCCTGCCATGCCGTTGCTGAACATGTTTCCGATACCTGTCCAACCGTAATTGTCGGTATAATCATTAAGCTGGAGTCTGTCTACATTGATGATAGTCACGGGGTCTTCAGGCGTACCTTCGTCAGACTTGTCGAAATTCTCCTCAAATACTGTGAAGTCTTCGGCGTCTTCAGCCACCTCAAGCATTTCGTAACTGTTCAGCACATAGCTGGTGGCATTGATCACAGATTCCCAGTTTGCGGTGTAAGCTCCGCGCTGGTCAACGTCAGTGGCATCCTTTACTATCGGAGCGGCAACGCCGTAAGCATAAGCCACGTCACTCGCTGCCGACATACGGCCGTCTTCAGACACACCCGTTACGGTGAATGAATACACATTATTCAGGTCGAGCCCGGTAAGAACGAGACTGGTCGTATCAACGGGTATTCCCTCTTCTATGCAAGTGGTCTCGGTCAGCGGCGTGGTAACACATTCGGCCATGTCTACGGCTATAATGTCACCCAAAGAAAATCCCGAACCGTTAATTCTGAACATGATGTACTGTCCGGGCACAAAACCCTGAAGCAGTTCTTCCAACTTATATTCAGTCCATTCAGTTTCAGACAATCCCGAAACATTAAGACGCCAGACACTCCAATATTCACCGTTAAACAAAGATATGTATATCTCATTGTTAGAGCCTTCAACACCGGCGATTTTCTTCAAGGCAAACCTGGCGCCCAATATCTCACTGCCGCCGGCATCAAACTGCAGAGTGTCTCCGTCACCGGCTATCAGCAAGGCCTTGCTTCCGTCGTAAGCGTCAGAGGTAAAGTACTCTCCGGCCTCCGTGCCGTTCACCGTCGCAGTCCAGCCGTCGGGCAGGCCCGTAACGCTGCCGTCCTCCACCGAAGCTTCCTCAAATGAGTTTGTGCTTGTAAAATTATCCGTGCCGACAACACGTTTCTCATAAAGCGTAAGCAGATAACTGTCGGCTCCGTAAGACTTGCCCCAGTTGGCAGTAAAGCCGTCGGTAACAAAGTTGGTGGCACTGAGCGTATTAGGCGTACCCATATAATTCTGGTCGCGACTTACATTAACATAATCGACCACAAGGCCTCCGTTATTATACGTACCGGCATTGATTTGTACAAAACAGTCGTCGCCGTTATATGGATTGACAACATATACCTCTATTTCCTGCCAGCCGTCTTCGGGAGCAAACTGGTACATATTCATCTGTCCTGACTCTGTCGGGTCAAACGGATAATCATAACCTCCTGCCGCAATGGAAACGAAGAATAGTCTTGTTTTGTCTATCGACTTCACACGCATTTTTATGCGTATGCGGCCTTCCATGTTCATAAGCGGTGTGTTTAATACTCCTCCGAAGCCGGGATAATTCAAGGCCACACTGCCTCCGGCCTGATACACTCCGAGACCAAACCAGCCGGGAGTATGAAACAGTTCGTCAGGCAATGCGTCGAAATACTCACCCGGATACATTGTCTCACCGGGCACTTCGTCGGTGCCTTCCGTCATAAGAGAAAAGTCCTCTTCAATCAGCGTTTCCCACCTGGCATCGCTGTCAGCCTTGTTCATCGACTTTGATGCTTTCAGGTCACCGGCAGTTATTACCTTATTACACTTTTTACGTTTTGCCTCAAACTCATCGGCAAACTGCTTCATGGTTTTTCTCGGGGCATCTTTCCGCTGACGCTGCGCCACCGGCTGTGCCATCATGCACAATGCTGTCATCAATACAAACATTGACATGAATACTCGGGGTAATACTGTTCTTTTCATAACTTTAGGTATTAAAATTGTAACACCGCAAATTTATGAAGAATAACGTTTTAAACGAAAATTTGCTAAAAACAAAATGTTCTTATTCATGAATAGGAACAAAAAGTACGATTTTCACAGTATTTTAGGCTGACAAGAGCCTCATCCGGCACATTTTAAGCTATGTTGTCTTCTCTTTACTTATCTTTTTATATTCTGACGGAGTAAGGCCGGTCACGCGCTTGAACACCGTTATAAAATTGCTGCGCGACTTGAATCCAAGCCCCGAAGCTATTGCCTCGATAGTAAGATTGCCGTATGAGTCGGTATCACAAAGCCGCTTACATGCCTGCCTGACACGCGACTCTCCCAACAAAAGACTGAAATTCTTGCCGTATGTGTCATTTATCAAC
>CALNFG010000141.1 GCA_939792625.1 uncultured Prevotella sp. | reverse complement strand
TTTACGGCGCGGCAGTTGTCACGGCCGTAACCGTGCAGAACACGGTCGGCGTAAAGTATGTTCACGCTTTGCCTCCGCAGGTTGTTTACGACCAGATTGTGGCAGTTATGGAAGACATCCGCCCCGATGCGGTAAAGATTGGCATGGTTAATGATGCCGTGACGCTTGATGCCGTCGTGCGTGCGCTTGAGGAGTTCCGGCCGAAATATCTTGTGGTTGACCCGGTGATGGTGTCAACCAGCGGCTGCGCCCTTATGCAGAATGACGCATTGGCTGTGATGAAAGAGCGGCTGTTGCCCATGACTGACCTTGCAACTCCCAATCTGCCTGAAACATGGACTTTGGCCGGAACAGACAGTTCGGTGGATGATGCGGCACGCGCGATTATGCGGCTCGGAGTTAAGGCTCTGCTGATAAAGGGCGGACATGCAGAAGGAAGAATAAAGACAGACAACCTTTATTTAAGAAGTGCGGACGGTGTTAAGCGTACAGACCTCACTGCCGATACGGTAGATACGGTCAATACTCATGGTACGGGATGCACCTTGTCGTCGGCCATTGCCGCTATGCTGGCACGCGGATACGGTATGGAAGAGGCTGTGCGTTCGGCAAAACTGTATCTGACGGAGGCTTTAAAGGCCGGAGCTGACGTCACGGTGGGAAGCGGACACGGGCCTGTTTGTCATTTTTATGATGATACGGTTATGAGGGTATTGGGTTCTACGGTTATGCGGTCCGGCCTTATAACCGTAAAAACTTATAATCTCAAAACCTTGTCACAACTCCAGTTTATCACACATTTTACTGATAAATATTCTTATTTCGATTCGGCAATGATGGCTCTTGAGGGTGGTTGCCGCTGGATACAACTGCGCATGAAAGATACCGATGAGACTGAGCTTGAGCGTGTCGCACGTTTGATTCTGCCTGAATGCAGGCGCCGCGGAGCCGTGTTTATTATTGACGATAATGTTGATGTCGCTCTAAGAGTGGGTGCGGACGGTGTGCATCTTGGCAAAAACGACATGCCCGTTGATGAGGCCCGCCGCATTTTGGGCAACGGTTTCATAATCGGCGGTACGGCCAACACGTTTGAAGATGTGAAGCGTCTTGCCGCTCAGGGGGCCGATTACATAGGTTGCGGCCCGTTCCGGTTTACCACAACGAAGAAGAATCTTGCGCCGATGCTTGGTGTTGACGGTTACAGGACCATTCTGGAACAGATGAGCAGGCTGGGCATAAAGCTGCCTCTTGTCGCCATTGGAGGCATAACAGACGCAGACATTCCAGTGCTGATGGCTGCGGGAGTGACGGGTATAGCCCTAAGCGGCAGCGTGTTACGGGCTGAGAATCCTGTCGGGGAGATGAATAAAATAGTAAAAATAATAATGAAAAGCTAATATATTTATATGGAAAACAACATTAAGATAACTTATCCGGGGTCAGAGAAAGTCTATATGAAAGGCCGACTCTATCCAGACATCAGGGTCGGGATGCGTGTCGTGCATCAGATGCCGACAGTGACCATCGAGAACGGAGAACGTGTGGAACATCCCAATCCGTCAGTTTATGTTTATGATACGAGCGGGCCTTACAGTGACCCGAATGTGGATATTGACGTAAAGAAAGGACTGCCGCGCCTGCGTGAGCCGTGGATACTTAAGCGTGGAGGAGTGGAGCGGCTGGCGGAAATATCGTCTGAATATGGCCGTATGCGTCGTGATGATCATTCTCTCGACCACTTACGTTTCGAGCATATCACGTTACCGCTCAGGGCCAAAGCCGGTTGTCAGGTTGGTCAGATGTATTATGCAAAGCAAGGTATTGTAACGCCGGAAATGGAGTATGTGGCAATTCGTGAGAATATGAACTGTGCCGAGTTGGGCATAGACACCCACATAACGCCTGAGTTTGTACGCGACGAAGTGGCTGCGGGACGTGCCGTGATACCATCGAACATCAACCACCCGGAAGCCGAGCCTATGATTATAGGTCGCAACTTTCTGGTAAAAATCAATACTAACATAGGTAATTCGGCCACTACTTCTGGCATAGACGAGGAGGTGGAGAAGGCCGTGTGGAGCTGTAAGTGGGGCGGAGACACGCTGATGGACCTTTCAACCGGTGACAACATTCATGAAACCAGAGAATGGATTATACGCAACTGTCCCGTGCCGGTAGGCACTGTGCCCATGTATCAGGCAATGGAAAAAGTGAAAGGTAAGGCTGAAGACCTGACGTGGGAGCTGTTCCGCGACACGCTTATAGAGCAGTGCGAGCAAGGTGTCGACTATTTTACGATACACTGCGGCATACGCCTTCAGAACATTCATCTTGCTGACAGCCGTGTTACGGGCATGGTCAGCCGTGGCGGAAGTATTATCTCAATGTGGTGCCAGAAACATCAGAAGGAAAGTTTCCTTTATGAGCATTTTGACGATATATGTGACATCTGCGCACAGTACGATGTAGCCTTGTCGTTGGGAGACGGCTTGCGTCCGGGTTGTATACATGATGCTAACGACCGTGCGCAGTTTGCCGAACTTGACACTATGGGCGAACTCGTGGAGCGTGCCTGGGCAAAGAACGTGCAGGCCTTCATCGAAGGACCGGGACATGTACCCATGAACAAGATTCCTGAGAACATGCAACGTCAGATAGAGAAGTGCCATAATGCACCGTTCTACACTCTCGGACCGCTTGTTACCGACATCGCACCCGGTTATGACCACATCACCAGTGCCATTGGTGCGGCTCAGATAGGCTGGTTGGGCACGGCCATGTTGTGCTATGTAACGCCGAAAGAGCATCTTGCGCTGCCCGACCGTGAGGATGTGCGTGTAGGAGTGGTTACATATAAGATGGCAGCACATGCCGCAGACCTTGCAAAGATGCACCCCGGAGCCATAGTCCGCGACAACGCCTTGAGCAAGGCACGCTATGAGTTCCGCTGGAAAGACCAGTTTAATCTCAGTCTTGACCCGGAGCGTGCGCTTGAGTATTACAAGACAGCCAATCACGTGGGAGGTAAGTATTGTACAATGTGCGGACCAAACTTCTGTGCCATGCGCATAAGTCAGAACATCAAGAAAGATGGTGAGTGTGACATATAACATTAGAGATTTTACCGATAAAAATATAATAAAATGATTGAAAAGAAAGTTTCACAGGGTATCATCAGTACCTATTTTGAGAAGTTGGAAAGAAATCTTGACATCGACGTTGCCATTGTAGGCGGCGGTCCGTCAGGCATTGTTGCAGCCTATTATCTGGCAAAAGCCGGATTGAAAGTTGCGCAGTTTGACCGCAAACTGTCTCCCGGCGGCGGCATGTGGGGTGGCGCAATGATGTTCAATCAGATAGTAGTTCAGGAAGAAGCTCTCGACATAGTAAAGGATTTTGACATTAATTATAAGCCTTACGGTGACGGACTTTACGTAATGGACTCAGTTGAAAGCACTTCGGCTCTGCTTTACAAGGCCGTGCATGAAGGTGCTACAATCTTTAACTGCTATTCTGTCGAGGATGTGGTGTTCAAGAATAATGTTGTTAGCGGCGTTGTGGTAAACTGGACTCCGGTGCTTCGTGAGGGACTTCACGTAGATCCGCTCAACATCATGGCCAAGTGCGTAATCGACGGAACGGGACATGACAGCGAGATGTGTAAGACTGTGGCACGCAAGAACGGCATACGTCTGGCCACTGACACGGGAGATGTTATAGGCGAACGCTCGCTCGATGTCGTTTCCGGAGAACAGGAAGTTGTCAACGGTACAAAAGAGATTTATCCCGGGCTTTACGTGTGCGGCATGGCAGCTTCTGCCGTGAGCGGCACTCCCCGTATGGGACCTATCTTCGGCGGAATGTTGATGTCAGGCAAGAAAGTTGCCGAACTTATAATCGAGAGACTGAAAAAATAATATCGTAACCTTATTGGCATCCACCACAACCGGACATTCGTAAGTGTTGTGGTGGATGTTTCAGTTTTCATATCATGCTTTGGATTGCTATAACTTCATCAACATTCTTTCATGGCGAAGCCGCGTTCATTCAACGCTTGTTCGCCAATGGCGTTGACATTGTACATTTGCGTAAGCCTGGTGCTACGGCAGAAGATTGTGCGAAACTGCTTCACGGGGTGTCGGCAGACAACCGCAGCCGTATAGTAATACATGACTTTTTTGAGCTTGCAGAGACTTACGGCCTGCACGGAATACATCTCAACGCACGGCGAAACACCGTGCCGGGCGGATGGCATGGGCACGTCAGCCGTTCATGTCATACTTTGGAGGAAGTCAAACGGTATAAAGATACTTGTGATTACGTATTTCTGAGTCCTGTTTTTGACAGTGTTTCAAAGCATGGTTATGCTTCGGCCTTTACCTACGAGATGCTCCGACAGGCGTCAAGAGAAGGCATTATAGACAATAAAGTTATAGCCCTTGGCGGCGTGACTCCCGACAAGATCAGTTATTTACGACAACTCAACTTCGGCGGAGCGGCCATGCTCGGCTGCGTGAACAATCTTGCCGCGTTGCCGGAAAACGAGCTGATAGAAGCGTTGAATAAAATGAATCGTTATGTAAAAGGTTGATTCCCGGTCTTTTACATTATGTCATATTTTCTGTAAAAAGCTGTTTCGCAAGTTCTGTGTAATGTCTTACGAAGTCGCCCTTGTGCGCGGTGTACGCGTCGCGGTTGTGTTCAAACAATTTCCAAAGGCTGAGTTTAAGCTGTTCATAGTCTTTTGCAACGGCGGCGTAGGCCTGCAGGTAGTGACTCAATACGACCATTACAATGTATTATGGAGCTATGCGTGAGGCGGTTTACAGCGCCCCGGCCATGCGCAACGTCAACCTTACTGTGCGCTGTAAGTTCAACGTCGGTCGCAGCAAATACAAGGGCACAGGCGCCGGAGCAGGACAGAAGAGCCGCTTGTGATTGAAGAACGAATACCTGAAAGTGAAGAATCAAAATGACTTTTTTTATCAAAGTAAGCCGCGATTCTTCACTTTTTGTTTTTGGTTTATTATTATTTTCTTACTTTTGCACTTGTTGCAGCGAAAGGCATAGTGCCTTGACTGAAGATGCAACCGGTGAATCTAAGTTATAAATTCTTAATAATCTTTCCATGAAAATAATGTCAAAATTAGGCAATGAGACGCTTTTGAGGCATGAGAAAACGGCCTTTGTGTGTTCTCGTAAGACGCCTGACGGACTGGAATACCTTGTAGGCAAGTGGATGCTGGGCCTCTCGCCCGAGCGTGACTGTGTGGTGTGCGGTAACCAGTCGCCAATGGAACGCGCCGTGTTTACTACCCTTTTGCAGCGCGGAATACCCACAATACTCTGTCTGGCTGAGGCTATGCCGGGCCGTTGGAGCGACGATGTGCGCACAGCTTTAGGCGAAGGCAAGCTGCTCGTGGTGACCCATTGCGACGCGAGTGTACACAACGTGACGGCCCGTTCAGCCTTTGACAGGAATGTGCTGATGCTCTCACTGGCGCAGAAAATAGTTGTGGGATGCTGCACGAAGGGCGGAAAATTGGAGCGTGCGCTGGCCGGTTTTGACAATGTTGAGTATCTGGACAACGGTCAGCCGTGGCTGGACATGCCGGAGAGGGTCGGGAAAGAGCCAGTACGTGAAGAACCTAAGCAGAGCCGCTTGGGGCAGTGGAGCCGGGCGTTGAGGCTGAAGCATGGCACGATATACCTTGACTTCAACGACAGCGGGGCCGAGATTTACTTCAAGATTACGCACAGTGTGAAGGCTGAAGGCGGCGGATATGACAGGGAAAGACTGTTTTTCGATCGGCGGGAGCTGGCTGAGTTTCTTGCGGCAATACATCTTCTGAACGGCAAGTTCAGCTCTGGCGAGCCTGTTCCGCAAGGTCTTATGGTGGCTTCGCTAAGCGGTGACGTTACGTTCGGCGTCTCGGCGGGCAGTGGTGTGCGGTTTTTTACAATTACACAGAGAAAGGAATATGGCAGCGGAAAACAGCGTGTGC
>CALNFG010000140.1 GCA_939792625.1 uncultured Prevotella sp. | reverse complement strand
AATCAAAACGAATATTTATACAGCTATATGAATATAATACAAACATCTGATTATCAGTATTATTTAATCATTTTACAAATACTTTTAATCCATTTTTAGCATATTTATGGCTGATATACTGCATAATGGCCGATTATTAGTTAATATGGCATAAAATAACATTATCTTAATAAACTGATTAGTAAATAATGATAAACAATAACTTTAGCTTTAATTTAGGACTTTAAATTTATATTTTTAATTTAAAAGATGGTCTATTTAGATTTATTGATTTATGAATCTAATTAGTGAATTTATAAATTTAAATTTTAAAATCTAATTTATTCTTTAGAAATGTTGTGTATGTCAGAAAAATGCTTTACCTTTGTAAAGTCTAAGAAAAATGACGAATAATAGCTTAATCACACAATTATGACAGACATGAAAGACAGAATAAAGCAGGTAATGGAGGCTCAGCACATGACTCAACAGACCTTTGCAAACTTTATAGGAATTAACGCAGCATCGTTGAGCAGTATCTTCAACAACCGTACCAGGCCAACACTTAACACAGTAGAGGCGATAAAGAGTAAGATACCGAATCTTAATACCGACTGGCTTATGTTCGGGCATGGTACGATGTTTGATGAAGGTAAGAATGCAGACAACGGCCATGTAGGTGACGACGAGGGGAAAAACGTATCCCACCCCGTGTCGGTCGAGGGACTTGTGCCCGACCTTTTTGCCGGCAGCGATGATGTAAGCGTACAACAGCCACAGGTACGGCAGAATGACGCCAAAGTGCGCACCGAGATAAAATATGTAGACAGACCGCGACGGCAGATTACGGAAATCAAGGTATATTTTGACGACCTTACTTACGAGACTTTTGTGCCGAAAAAGTGACGTTTGCGGCCATATCCGGCTGTTCTCAGTAAGTCTGCGGACATAAATGTTTGTGTTGACATGGTGGTGTCGTGCTGTTTAACATATATTTAACAGTTGGACATCACCTTTTTCTTTGGCGGCAGCAGTCATATTTTGTACCTTTGCCGGGGATAAGTGTTTCAGCTTGTCTGCATGTTTAAGAAAAACTGTTTTTTAATGAAAAAATACGTTTCTGACTTACAGGTTGTTTCCGTGGAGCATATTTCTGAAAAATATGTTCTCATCAAATTGACGCAGGCTGACAGGCTTCCTGAGATATTGCCGGGCCAGTTTGTCGAGGTAAGGGTAGACGGTTCGCCATCCACTTTCTTGCGGCGTCCGATTTCGGTAAATTTTGTTGATTGTGAATCAAATCAGCTTTGGCTGCTCGTTGCTGTCGTAGGCGACGGCACGCGCCGGATTGCCCGGCTGCAGCCGGGGGAGGTAGTTAACTGTATGTTTCCGTTGGGCAACAGTTTCACCATGCCCTCTGACAGTGCGGAGAAAGTGCTGCTTGTTGGCGGTGGGGTTGGCGTAGCTCCTCTGCTTTATTTCGGTAAGAAGCTGTGTGACGCCGGCTGCTCCCCCGTTTTCCTTCTCGGGGCACGCTCGGCAAAGGATTTGCTGTTGCTTGATGAGTTTGGCAGGTACGGCCGGGTATGTGTCACAACAGAAGACGGAACGGCAGGCGAACGCGGTTTCGTAACCAATCATTCGGTTTTGGACGAAATACGTTTCGACCGTATTTCAACGTGCGGCCCCAAGCCCATGATGATGGCTGTGGCCAGATATGCCGCATCGAGAGGCATTGAGTGTGAGGCGTCGCTTGAGAATAAGATGGCGTGCGGTGTGGGCGCTTGCCTGTGCTGTGTAGAGAAAACAACCGAGGGCAATGTCTGCGTCTGCAAGGAAGGCCCGGTAATCAACATAAAGAAATTGTTATGGCAGATTTAAGTGTAGATATAAAAGGCTTACGGCTGAAGAATCCCGTTATGACCGCTTCTGGTACGTTCGGTTACGGTCCTGAATTTGCTGATTTTGTACCTCTTGACGGCATAGGCGGCATAATAGTGAAAGGCACTACTCTTGCTCCCCGTCAGGGCAATGATTATCCCCGCATGGTGGAGGCAGCTTCAGGCATGCTTAACTGTGTAGGCCTGCAAAACAAGGGTGTGGATTATTTTTGTGAGCATATTTACCCTGAAATAAAGGATATTGACACCAATTTTATTGTTAACGTAAGTGGCTCTTCGCCTGAAGATTATGCCGAGTGTGCAGCCCGTATAGGCGAACTTGACAAGATTCCTGCCATTGAGCTGAATATCTCGTGTCCCAATGTAAAGGATGGTGGTATGGCGTTCGGAGTAACCTGTGCAGGTGCGGCGAGTGTTGTCAGGGCCGTGCGTGCCAGATACGGCAAGACACTTATCGTGAAATTATCGCCCAATGTTACTGACATAGCCGAAATTGCGCGTGCTGTCGAGGCCGAGGGAGCTGACAGCGTGTCGCTAATCAACACACTTATGGGTATGGCCATAGACATTGAGCGGAGATGTCCTTTGTTGAGCATCGGAACGGGAGGACTCAGCGGCCCTGCCGTAAAGCCGGTGGCTTTGCGCATGGTTTGGCAGGTGGCCAGGGCCGTGAATATACCGGTAATCGGTCTCGGCGGAATATGTAGCGCCGGTGATGCAATAGAGTTTTTGATGGCCGGAGCCACGGCCATTGAGATAGGAACGGCCAATTTTATTGACCCGACAATAACGGTTAAAGTGCGCGACGGCATAAACGAATGGCTTGACAGCCATGGATGTAAGTCCGTCAGGGATATTATCGGAGTTGTATAACGTGAAAGTCTTTACTTTATAAATCTATATCTGAAATGAAGAAACTGTTATTCTTGTTCGGTGTCGCTATGTCGTGCATCCCTTCTGTGGCACAACGGCAGCTCGCGTTTCCCGGTGCCGAAGGCTTCGGCAAGTATACTACGGGCGGGCGTGGAGGAAAGGTATATTATGTTACACGCAATGACGACTGCACCGACAACAATCTCGTAGAGGGAACTTTGCGATGGGCCTTGCGTTCGGGAGACGATACTCCGCGTACGGTTCTTTTCAAAACATGCGGTACGATATATCTCGAGTCTGAGCTGGCTCTGGCCCATCCCAATGTCACAATAGACGGCTCGACGGCTCCCGGGGGAGGAGTGTGTGTGGCGGGGTATAAGTTTGCCGTGTCAAAGCCCAATGTCATAATACGCTACATGCGTTTCCGTGCCGGGGATGTGCCTGACAAGAGCAATCCGGCCATGGATGTGGAGAACACGCAGAATGTAATCATCGACCATTGCTCGATAACATGGTCAATGGAAGAATGTCTTACGATGTACGATTGCGATTCAACCACAGTGCAATGGTCAGTAATCGGTGAGGCTCTGTATAATTCTAAAAACTCCAAAGGAGTACGTGCATACGCCACTCAGTGGGGTGGAGAACACAGTTCTATGCACCACTGTCTGATAACTAACTGCAACAGTCGTTCACCACGTTTTAACGGAGTTCGCAACGGCAGTAAGAATCCGGGTGACCATGATCAGTTTGTTGACAGCGAGTTTTTCAACAACGTTGTGTTCAACTGGGGCAAGCCTAACTCTATTTACGGAGGAGAATGTAACATGTCAATCAACAACGGCAACAGTTACAACCGTGTCTACATGGTGAACAATTATTTTCGTCCCGGTCCGGCCACGGCTGTCAATGTCAGGTCGTTAAGGTTGTTCGTGTCTCCCACAACAAAGGACGGGCAGGGGCAATGGATGTTGAAAGGCAATAAGTTTGAGACCGGCAACAAGTTTGTTGCTTCTCTCGGAGGATGCTGGAGCGATGAGTCTTTGAATAAGGTTAATGCCGACAACTGGTACGGATTTACGTCAAACAGCGATGAACGCGCCATAGACATGGAACTTGGCAATGATGAGTCCGGCTACAAGAAGTATGCCTTGATGTCTCAGGAAGTATCGAGCGGCATGCCCGTGCAGAGTGCCGACGATGCTTATAGAGCCGTTGTGAACGGTGCCGGGGCATCTCTGCCGAGATATGATGAGGTAGACCGCCGTCTGCTCGATGAGGCCGCAGGTAAGACAGACCCGCGTTTTGCCGGATATACCGACGGGAAGATAAGCCGCGGATTAGGCATAATCAACACTCCATCGGATGTAAAACTGTCGCATACGGATGTGTTCACGGCCGGTGGTAAGACTGTACGGTGTTATCCTTATTTGGGGATGGAGAAAGGAGAGAAGTTTATGGCCGATACCGACGGTGACGGACTGCCTGACAAGTATGAGCTTGAGAAGGGGCTCGACCCGAAGAATGTTGCCGACGGTGCAGTCATTACGGCTTCCGGGTATTCAAATCTTGAACTCTTTCTGCACGGCATTGCCGACGGCTCTTTATGCAAGACCGATTATGAAACAGTGTCCCGGCCATGACAAGCGTCTTTTTTGTGTCTGACTGTTCAGAACATCATCAATAACGGAAAAACGCCACAGAAGCCTCGTAAAGCTTCGTGTGGCGTTTTTATTTGGTGCCTGCCGGAAACTCATTTCACGCTTTCAACGGTGTATCCGGCTTTTTTCAGCAATTCAAGCACTCCGCGGTCGCCGGGCAGATGGCCAGCGCCAACGGCAAAGAATGTTGGCTTTTGTTTCATTATCTCAGGCATTTTTGTCATCCAGTCGGCGTTGCGGTTATAGATAAGTACGTCTTTTTCTTCGGGAGTGCCATCGCACGTGTTGTTCAGTTTGGCGTCCATAGCGGCGGCCACTCCGTCAAGGTCTTGTGCGAAATATGATTTTACTACGTTTTCGGTCTGCTCTTCGTTAAACTCCATGTTGTCTGCAAGACACAGCAACAGTTGCTTCTGGCGTTCCATTGTCATGCTTTTGTACAGCGTATTGATTTGGAAATCAATTGTTTCCAGTGCGCCAACGGTTTTGCCCTTTGCTGCTGCTTCTTTTTGGAAATATCCGTCAAAGCTCTCGTTAGGGTTGAATCCCTGATGCTTCTTAAGATATATCAGCAGGCCGAGCTGTGTCTGCAGGGCCTGAGGAGTGAGTCTGCCAATCTGTTGTGCCACCATAGGGTTGCTCATGTCAACTCCCATTATGCTTTTCAGCATGGCGTTTATGCGTGTCATTTCTTCTGCCGTGAAGAGCTTGTCCAGTGTCTGTCCTTCGGGCAGCATCATGGCCGCCTGCACCTTAGTCATGTTTTCCGGTTTCATCATGTCGGCCATTATGACTTCTCCGTAAACCTGTTCGGATGCGGCAAGAGCCTCTTTTACGCCGCTGATGCTGTCTGCAAACGATACCGGGGCAAGATGATACGTGCCGATGATGTACGACGGTTTCTGCAGCCCGTTGCCTGAAATCTTCCACAACAACTGGGCCTGGGCGCCTACGGCGATGAGCAGCAGGAGCAGGGCTGAAGTGATTTTCTTCATAATTTTTTACTTTTTTGTTGATAAAAGGGTTGTTAAATAAAATAAGTTTATTTCTCTTTCTACAAAAGTAGAATATTTAACAAACAAAAAAGAATCAATTTACTTTTTTTGTAAATTGATTCATTATTTAACATTTCAGACTATTAAAAATCTTTTTACAGTTGTGCGGCCATGCGGTTTTGCGGCGTGTGGTTATAAAAGTAATAATCTTATGAGCCGTTAATCCGTAAATCCGCTAATCGTAATGCCTTGTACGTTATTTCAGGCGTGACGCCACGAATGCGGCCAGCTCTTCGCCACGCAGTCCGGCAGCCATCACATGTCCGTTATTGTCCACTATGACGGTGAACGGTATTGCCTGTATACCGTACATCTGTGCGGCGGCGTTGTGCCATCCTTGCAGGTCTGACAGCTGTGTCCATTCCATGCCCATTGAGTTTACGGCGTTAATCCACTGTTCTCTATCTTCGTCGAGCGAGACTCCAACAATACCCAGTCCTTTGTCCTTATATTCGTTATAGGTCTTTACGAGTGACGGCATTTCCTGCCGGCATGGGCCGCACCAGCTGGCCCAGAAGTCGACAATGGTGATCTTGTGTCTGGCAAATTCGTCAGTCACGTTTATTTCCTTGCCGTTGATGTCGGTCATGGTGAAGCTTATCGTCAGCGAGTCTTC
>CALNFG010000139.1 GCA_939792625.1 uncultured Prevotella sp. | reverse complement strand
CCAACTCTACTTCTTCTTCCACACTAATAAGCTCTTCATGGCCTATTTCTTGCAGATATTTGTCCAACGAGTCACTTTCCCTGTTGGTTATCGATTTCGTGATTTTCAGTTGTCTCATTAGCGTATAAATTTAAAGCATTTGCAAATATAGTTATTTTTCGTCTGAATAACAAATATTTTTAATGTTTTTCTTGCAAATATCATCAAAATGTTTATTAGACAATCAGCGGCCACACGCTTTTACAGTTAAACTGCAAAATGCGTGTGACCGCTGTTATCACTCAATATTTCCTAATATCCGGATACAGACAGGTGTCAGTCGTTCTGCAAAGGAACGGCAAAATAAGCTTTCTTGCCGGTAGGATAAACACCTTGAATATAGAGTACCGGATCTTTACTTGTAGAAGCGTCTTTTACTGCTTTCTGCAAATCTGAAATAGTAGACATTGGCTCGTCGTTAACCTTCTGTATGATGAAACCCTTACTTATTCCGGCATCTTTAAGCACACCGTTGTTAATCTTCATAACCACCAGGCCGTTGCCTATATTAAGCTGCCGTTTCTCATCATCGTTGATTTCACGGAAGTTTCCACCAAGTACGTCAAGATCTGCATTCTTCACAACACTCGTATTGCCCTGCTGATTTTTGAGCGTCATGCTTACGCTTTTTTCTTTCTTGTTGCGCATGTACGTCACACTTACTTTATCACCCGGACGCTTGTTGGCAAGATACTCCTGCAGCTCTGCCATCTTGGTAATCTTCTTGCCGTCAATGGCTGTTATCACATCACCCTCTTCCAGACCGGCTTCACCGGCAGCACTACCGTCTTCTACACTGTTGATGTATATACCCTGCATAGTGCCGAGGTCGATCACCTTGTTTTCTTCTTTCATTCTGTCAACATAATCGTTAACGTCACTGCCGCTGATACCAATCATTGCTCTCTGCACCGTACCGTACTGCTTGAGATCTGCCACCACCTTATTCATGATAGATGTCGGTATCGCAAATCCGTATCCGGCATAACTGCCCGTCTGAGATACAAGCATGGCATTAATGCCAACCAGCTCGCCTTTTGTATTGACTAGCGCACCGCCGGAGTTTCCGGCATTGATTGCAGCATCAGTCTGGATAAATGACTCTACTGAATTCGGGCTTACGCCGATAGTTCGTGCTTTAGCACTGACAATACCGGCAGTAACTGTAGATTTTAAGTTGAAAGGATTACCAACTGCCAATACCCACTCTCCCACTTTCAATTCATTGCTGTCACCAATGGTAAGCGTCGGCAGATCTTTACCGTCTATCTTTATCAGTGCCAAATCTGTGGTCTTGTCAGTTCCGATGATACGTGCGGAAAACTCGCGGTTATCATCAAGCGTCACCGTCAATTCGTCTGCACCTTCTACCACATGGTTGTTAGTAACAATATATCCGTCAGATGATATTATGACGCCTGAACCAGCTCCTTCACGCTTCGGAGTCTGAACTCTGCGCTTTTGCTTTCCGCCATTTCCTGGATTTCCAAAGAAACCGAACGGATCGAAAAAGTCAAACGGATCGGCCTCCATCTCAACTGTCTTAACCTTACTGTTCTGCAGATACTTGATGTGTACCACTGCCGGCAGAGCCTTTTCTGCCGCATAAGTCAAGTCGACAGGCTGGGCTGCCGGCAGACTGTTGGTGTTTGCATTCGCTTTAATGAAAGCTCCTGTTGAAAATGCCACTGCGATAATACATATCGCATAAACAAAATAGTTTGAAAACTTTTTCATCGTATGTGTATATTTTTAATTGATACTTTCATTTTGATTTTCGCAGATGCAAATTTAGACGCAATTTTTGTTAATCAGACATTTTGTCCTACATATTTGTCCTCTTTTAACACTAAAAATATCACTATTAACGGCTCTTAGTGGGAGACAGATATAATTTTACATTCGTTTGAAATGGCAAAGACATACCTTTGCCCGTTGGCTGAATTATTTTGAGTAGCTAAGCGATGGTTACAGTTTCAAATGATGACCTTTCAGCTTGGAAAACACGGCTTTTCGCCTTTCAAAAGGTAACCTTTGGCAAAGCCAAAGGTTACCTTTTGAAAACTTGTCTGAAGCGAGCAAAAACCGTAAGCAGAAGTCACCGATATGCAACAAACCGTAAGTTTGTGCCACGACTAGGCACTAATAATTCCGCCAACGAGCTAAACTTTAATATAAATAATGGATTCTTCACTTATTAAAAATATACCCTCTGACGGAATTAAATTAGTGCATACTTAATTCAGCCAAAGGGTTAATACAACAAAAAGCAACCTCTTACCAATAAATTGCTTAGCCTTTACATCAAAACTATTTTGAACGGAATTTCTTAATGGCACTATAAGCGTCAAACAGTCCTAACTCACCGGCTTTACTCAAATCACTTATGCCAGTATCCTTCTTCCCGATATTGATATAGGCAATACCACGGTTATAGTAAGCTTCAGCCAAATTAGAATCAAGTCTGATAGCTTCTGTATAATTGTCTATTGCGCGGACATAATCTTTATTTGTAGCATAAAGATTTCCACGGTCAAAATAAAGATACGCGTTGTTACTGTTAAGTCTGATGGCCTTGTCAAGGTCAACTATCGCTCCGACTGTTTTCAGACCTATGTCTACTCCACGCGAAGCATCATACTCATTCATACGTGCCTGACAAACCGCACGTTGCCAATATGCCAAAGACAAAGTGCTGTCTGTCTGTATATAGGCCGTAAGGTCATTTATGGCATCGGCATAATTCTGAACAACGCTGTTCGCTATCGCACGTTGCAAGATCAATCCTTTATCTTTATTCAAGTCACGTGAAGCATCTATGGCAAACGACAATGTGTCTATCAAGGCAAACACTTCCTTGTTTTCTTTCTCTGTAAGCGACTTCACTCCACATCTTACATACATCCTGCGTAAGGGCTTCTGTTCAAAATTGAACTTTTCCACATCACTGTCAAACGCCTGGTATGATTTCACCCCATTATCATACTGGCTGAACGAAATCTGAAACAGAGGCAAAAATACGACATCTATTTTCCTGTTCTGTACACGGCCACGATAAACCGTAGAATATTCATGCTGCACTGTATTATTATCATCTTCAACCACGAGCTGATTGTACTTGTCAAAATCTATTTCGCTTTTCTTCCTCACCTCATGTTGTTTTTGCTTACTCCAGCGCTGCTGCCTTCCGTAATGTTTTTCCATCTGGGACTTGAATATACGGAATTCATCAAGTTCGGCTTTTGATGTCATACCTACTTTTCGGTAACACCGTGCGCGATTACTTAGGCCGGCCCAGAAATTAGGATATTGATCTATAAGCTTGGAATAATCCTCAATGGCACCATATATATCACCGGTCCGCTCTAACAATAGAGCCCTGTTGTATATGGCCATTACATTATCAGGCTCAAGGTTTATTACATAATTAAAATCTTCTATCGCCCTATTATCATCACCAACCTGTACACGTAACTGCCCCCGATTATAATGTGCAAGAAAATTATTCGGGTCTATCTCAATTGCCTTGTCATAATCGTCAAGAGCCCCACGCAGATTGTTGATATTATATCTTGCCAAAGCACGATTTACATAATTGGCAACTGCCGTCGGTTTCAAATGGATGGCTTTTGACAACTGCATATCTGCATCTTTCCATTTTCTTTGCGAAAGACTTATCATGGCACGATAAGCCCAAACGTCACCGTCATAAGGGTCAATTTCAAGACTCTTGTCAAGATATTCAGCTCCTTTTATAGTATCTTTCTGCTGCATGCACACCTCTGCTTTCAACGAATATGCTTTGGCATAATCTTTCCACATGGTTATCATAGAATCCAGATCTGCATTGGCAGCATCATAATCTTTTTTCTCTATCTTACACAATACACGGTTAAACCACAGATTCTTGTCATAAGGGTTAAACTCTATTGTCTTGTCATAATCCTCAATAGCTTCATCATATCTTTTCTGTCGAATGAGACAAAGACCTCGCAACTCAAAAATACCCGGAATATAAGGATTCAGACGTATTGCTTCAGAACAGTCTTTCTCTGCACCTACATAATCATCAAGATAAAACTTGGCTACGGCACGCAGAAACCACGGTTCATAAAGATATGGCTTCATCAATATCACTTGATTGAAATATTGTATCGAAAGCACATAATCTTCATAATAAAGCGCGCTACGCCCTACATCTATCAACCTATCCGTACGGAACTGAGCCGACGCGAATACCGATATCAACATCAACGACAATGATAAAAGGAATCTGCGCATAATAATAATGTCCTGAAACACAATACAAAAAAAGCAACGTATCGAAACACTTTCGTGATATCGATACGGGGCTGGTTGTACCGCAATTACTTTTTTGCGGTTTTTACTCGGTAGTTACATTTGAAACGTCCTTGCAAAATAGCTTTCAATTTGCTTTTTATCAACTGACGGCGCAAAGGCGTAACACGGTCAACAAACATCTTAGCATCAAGATGATCGAACTCATGCTGCATTACACGCGCCAGATAACCTTCTACCCATTCATCATGTTCGTTAAAATCTTCATCAACATATTTCACATGTATCCGTGTAGGACGCTTGACATTCTCATGCACACCCGGAATAGAGAGACATCCTTCTTCAGATGAATCTATATTTGTGTCATCATATTCAATGATATGCGGATTAATGTATGCCTTACGAAAATCCTTGTATTCAGGCAAATCTTCAGAAAGGACATCCAAATCAATTACAACAAGTCTAACATTAAGTCCTATCTGCGGAGCTGCAAGCCCTACCCCGTCAGACGCCGTAAGAGTCTCAAACATATTGCTTATCAACTCTTTCAGATTTGGGAAACCTGCATCTATATCCTCTGATATCTTACGCAATACAGGATGTCCATAAATATAAATAGGTAATATCATCGTTTTTTTCTCAAAGACTCTAAATAACTTTGTAAAATTATTGTAGCACTCACTTCGTCGACAAGGGCCTTGTCCTGTCTTTTCTTCTTGCGTAAACCTCCGTCTAACATCGCCTTATGAGCAAGTACCGAAGTAAACCGTTCATCATAAAAGACAATAGGAATTTCAGGGAAAGCATTACGCCAACGGTTAGCGAACTGTGACACACGCTGCATGTTCTCACTCGGACTGCCGTCAGCCTGCTTCGGCTCACCTATGACAATACACTCCACCTGTTCACGCCCGACATAATCACGTAAAAAATCAAACAGCGCAGACGTAGCAACCGTCACCAATCCGCCTGCAATAATCTGCAACGGATCAGTGACAGCAAGCCCTGTACGCTTCTTGCCGTAATCAATCGACAATATACGGGCCACAAATTTTATTGTTGGTTATACAAAATCCAAGCATCCGGATACTGCGTACGCAATTCATTACGGCTACGCACGGCATCGGGCTTGGCATCAAATGTAGCGGCCACCACACGATACATCTGATTTGACGCATTATATGCCACCTGTGCCTCATAACCCTGGCTTCTGAGAGTACCCTGCAGTCCTTCCGCATTAGCCTGAACAGAGAATGAGCCGACAACCACGCTGAAACTCTTCAGACCGGCACCGTTGACAAGAGACAGAGATTCTTGCCTAACAGGAACATTGTCAGCATTATCCAGAACAACAGTCTCACTTGCAGGTTTCTCCACAACCGGAGCTACAACGGCAATCTCCTCATTACCCTGATTCTGTTCAGCCGCACGGTTTTCCTCTTGTGCCTGTGCCTTTTCATAAGCTTTTTTGTAAGCGCTCTCTGAAGATTTACAACTTGTAAACGCCAAAGCCGCACAAAGGCCTGCGCACATCACCATGTATTTTTTCATATAATTTCTTGTTTTAATTATTAGAAATCAAACTTTCTTCCAATATTTATCGTGCGAAATTACACAAAAACAAGCAAAATCGCTGATAAACCGTACATAAAGTTTGTTAAATCAAAGAAATACATTGTTTTTAACAAAAAAGTCAGATAAAAACATTGATATTCGGGAAATTATCATTATTTTTGCTATCACTAAATCCATTCAGCTCCATACAGTGGATAACTGAAGAGAGAATTATTTTCGTATAATTTTAAATAGAGTAATTATGAAAACATTAGGTTACATTGGCGCTTTCTTGGGAGGCGCAATCGCCGGAGCAGCATTAGGCCTGTTACTGGCTCCTGAAAAAGGAAAAGACACACGTGGAAAAATAACTGATGCTATTGACGATTTCTGCCAAAAGCACAACATTAAACTGAGCCGCAAAGAAATGAATGACTTGGCAGAAGACATTACAGATGCCGCAGCTCCTGAAAAT
>CALNFG010000138.1 GCA_939792625.1 uncultured Prevotella sp. | reverse complement strand
CGCCACCTGAAGACGTACACCTTCGAAGAGTTCATCAAGCACATCGCCGACCACGGCGCATCGTTTACCCGCGCCGAGGCAGCAGCCGTGATGTACAAGATGCAGGACTGTCTCCTGGAGCTGCTCCTGTCGGGCAACAAGGTCACCATAGGCGACCTCGGCACGTTCTACCTTTCCATCTCAACGAAACCTGCCGCCAATCTCGAAGAGTTCAACGTCGCTGAGAACATCGTCGGTGTCAACCTGCGCTTCGCCGCCAGCCGCCGCGACCTCAACAACCTGACATCGCCCACGCTGCGCAAGCAGACCCGATTCATCAACGTGCAGGACCTCGTCACCGAGAAGGAGCGCGCTCAATTCAACACGGCTATGGAGGAGGCCGCCGAGGACCAGGCGCCCGACGCAGGCCAGTAACCGGCACAGTGAGCCGTGAAACGCATCACGTACAACCGCGCTGCTTCGGCGTTCATGATGATTGTCGGCACGGGCATGGCCGTGGCCGGCTTCATCGTTCCTCCTACGGGCGAGATTTCGCCCTCGGTACTGTGGTTTACGGCGCAGACGTTCATCTTCGCGGGCTCGGCGATGGGCATCGACGTCATGATAGACCGCAAGCTTACGAATCTGAACAAGAAAGAGGACGGCAGATAGCCGCCCTCTTTTTTTTCTTGTTGCCGTGAAAATTATACATTAAACATTATACATTATACTTAATTGGTGTACAATCTTTTTTCGGGTATGCCTCAACCCTGTTTCGTCGGTTTCGCCTCCGACGTGATAGAGGGCGACATCATCTATGACGGCGACAAGACGGCCTGGCGCAAGCTGATCAACTCGTTCCACCTGAAGGTACTCATGACGCTGTCGCACAAGACTTCGGTACTGGGACACGACGTAAAGAGCGAGTTTGCCGAAGTTGCACGCCTGCCGCTTATGGAGAGCAACGCCGACAACGGCCGGCTGGAATATCTCGACCAGGAGGGCTGCCGCTATCCGCAGTTCAACGCCCGGTGGTCAGGCTACTACATGGACAGCACCTACGTGGCACGCATGGCCGGGCGCGAAGACCCGCGCCTGTTCCTCTTCTGCCTGCCCACCAACGTGGCAGCCAACGCCGGCAAGCCCGTCGACGACTTCACGGCATACGCCGGCGGCAACCCGACAGTGCCCTACGGCAACAACATAACACTCGTCAGAGACGGACAGATATCACAGATAAACTCACACTTCCGCCTCGACCCCGTCGTCGAGCCGACCATGCTCATGGGATATGCCGAACTGCAGCAGATACTGGCCGAGGCCGCCGTGCGCGGATGGATTGACGGCGACGCCAAGACGTACTACGAGAACGGCGTAAGAGCTTCGTTCAAGTTTTACGAGACTTACGCCGAAGACTATTCACGGTATGTGACGGAAGAGGCCGCCGACGACTATCTTACGCACAACCTCGTCAGCTTTGACAACTCGATGAGCGAAGACGAGAAGATAGAGCGCATCATCTTCCAGAAGTATTGCGTCAGCTTCTACCAGGGCGGCTGGGACCCTTACTTTGAAAATCTCCGCACCGGCTATCCCGGGCTGATGCACATTGAAGGCACCGCCCTGCCCTACCGCTGGATGTACCCCGACTCTGAGTACCGCTACAACACGGAAAACGTGGAAGAGGCCATCACGCGCCAGTTCGGTGAAAACAACGACCGAACGTCGGCCATGCCGTGGTGGCTTAAAGACTGACAACGACAACGCTTCATACGCACGCCCCCGGACCGGCCGGGGGAAGCACACGTGCCGCTCCCACGGCCGGTCTTCACCCCGGCAATTCTGCCGGCAGCGGAAGCCGCACGGCCCCCCCATTCACAATTCTTACATACACAAAACATTTTAACAAAACGACAAAACAATGAAATCAACAGGCAAGCTTATATGCGCGGCAGCGCTCTGCCTCGGCTCGATGCTCGGCGCCGGCGCACAGAGCGTGAGCTTCAACAGGGAAGGCAGACTGAAGATAGTACAGTTCACCGACATCCACTGGGTTGCAGGCAAGGCCGAGACAGCCGAAGCCGCCGCCAACATGAACCGCATACTGGACGAGGAGAAGCCCGACATCGTGATATACACCGGCGACATAACAACGGGCCGCCCCGCCACCGAGGGGCTGGACAAGGCCTTCGAGCCCGCGATAAGCCGGGGCATACCCTACGCGGTGACCTTCGGCAACCACGACGACGAGCAAGACCTCACGCGCCCGCAGCTCTACGACTACGTAAAGACCCGGCAGGGATGTCTCAACGCAGAGGCCGAAGGCCCCGACTTCGCCATAACCGTCACGCCGTATGGCGGCACACAGCCCAAAGCCGTACTCTACGTGATGGACAGCAACGCCTACTCCACCATCAACGGCCTGAAGGGATACGGATGGTTCCGCCGCGACCAGACCGACCGGTATGCCGCCCGCAGCGCCGGGCTGACCCGTGCCAACGGCCGCCGAGAACAACCCCCTCGTAGGGCGTCGCGGCGAAAGAGCCTGTTCGCCCGCCGTCAACACAGGCATGTTTGCCGCCATGCTCGAGGCAGGCGACGTAATGGGGACATTCGTCGGCCACGACCACGTGAACAACTACGTCACCCCGTGGCACGGCATACTGCTGTGCTACGGCCAGTTCACGGGAGGCAGGACCACATACACCGACGGCACACGAGGAGCGCGCGTGATAGAGCTGGAAGAGGGACGCCGCGGCTTCAAGACGTGGATACGCATGAGCGACGGCAGCACTGCCGGCATGGTAAACTGGCCCGACGACTTTGACAGGAAACAATAATTATCAAAAAACGTTACTGAAAAGCAGTCAGAGCAGTTCTTTGAAGTAGTTAAAGTAGTCAGAGTAGTTATCGCTCCCTGCGGTCGCTAAGTAGTTAAAGTCAAATGCCTTGTCGGGTGTTATCCACGAAGGGTAATGACTTTAACTTCTAACGAGCGAAGCGAGTGATAACTACTCTGACTACTTTAACTACTTGACAAATGAGAGAAAGATGTTTCAAGAAGCCGCATAAGCGGCGGCAGTTAAGAAAGTATAATCCTGACGGCCGGACAGTTAAAGTGACTAAAAGATTCGTCACCCGCTTGCTCAGCCGGCTGCCAAAGTCATTACCTTTGTTGCAAAAACAAGACTCCCCTGCCCGTGACTTTAACCATATAAACAACAAAAATGAGGTCAGGATAAAGAGAGAGAGGGGGATGCCGCTGCAGCGCCGCCTCGCAAGAACGACACCGGCAGTTGGACCGGCCTTGATTTCCTGATCTGCTTGTTGCTCATCTCATATATAATGCTCTTATCATGACCAACGGCTTATTACAGCACATAGGCAACACGCCGCTGACAGAACTGCCGCGCCTCTCGGCCGAATATGGCGTAGGCGTGCCCGTCTGTGCAAAGATTGAATCATTTAACCCCGGCGGCAGCGTGAAGGACCGCGTGGGCGTGGCCATGATCGAGGCCGCCGAGCGCGCGGGCGCCTTGGCGCCGGGCGGGCTGATCATCGAGCCGACCAGCGGGAACACCGGCATCGGCCTGGCCATGGCCGCGGCCGTCAAGGGCTACCGTCTGATCCTGACCATGCCCGAGACCATGAGCGTCGAACGGCGCCGGCTGCTGGCCGCCTTCGGAGCCGAAGTAAGACTAACGCCCGCAGCGCAGGGCATGAGCGGCGCCGTAACAGAGGCCGAACGGCTGAGAGCGGCCGTGCCGGGAGCTGTCACACTGAGACAATTTGACAACCCTGCCAATCCCCTGTGTCACTATCTCACAACCGGCCCCGAGATATGGCGGCAGACCGGAGGACGGGTCGACGTGTTCGTAGCCTGCGTCGGCACGGGCGGCACGATAAGCGGCACGGGGCGCTATCTGAAAGAGAAACGGCACAACGTCACGGTGATTGCCGTAGAGCCGGCATCGTCGCCCCTGTTGTCCTGCGGACACAGCGGACCGCACAAGATTGAGGGCACAGGCCCCAACTTCATTCCCGGAACTTTTGATGCCGCCGTGGTTGACAGAGTTGTCACCGTCACCGACGACGACGCCGCACGCACGGCACGCAGGGCCGCCGTCACCGAAGGGCTGCTCGTGGGAATATCGTCGGGAGCGGCACTTGCCGCCTCAATGCAAGTGGCACGCATGCCCGAATTTGCAGGCAGACACATCGTGACACTGTTGCCTGACACCGGCGAAAGATATCTGTCGACCGGACTGTTCTCCTTGTCATGAACGGTAAGAAGCCCGATTATGAATCATTGTCGTTTTCTTCCTTCTGACAAAATGACACACAGACAGTCACACCAAAGTCATTGGCATACGTTTTGTTGAAGAATCATCGGTTACGACGCGAACAGGGCGAACGGAAGCGACGGCAAGCGGTAAACGCACAACACGAACCGCACAACCGTATAACCCCTAAACCTCACAACCGTAACACCACATAACAACAAACAGTAAACAAATAAAAAAAAGAAATAATTATGGGAAAGATTATCGGAATTGACTTAGGTACAACAAACTCTTGCGTTGCCGTATTCGAGGGCAACGAACCGGTCGTGATAGCAAACAGCGAAGGTAAACGCACCACTCCGTCGGTAGTGGGATTCGTGAAAGACGGTGAGCGCAAGATTGGCGATCCTGCAAAACGCCAGGCTATCACCAACCCGAAGAACACTATTTACTCAATCAAGCGCTTCATGGGTGAGACTTACGACCAGAGCCGCAAGGAGGCAGAGCGCGTACCTTTCACAGTTGTGAACGAAGGCGGTTATCCCCGCGTCGATATTGAGGGGCGCAAATACACACCGCAAGAAATATCTGCAATGATTCTGCAGAAAATGAAGAAAACAGCTGAGGATTATCTCGGACAGGAGGTTACCGATGCAGTAATCACCGTTCCGGCCTATTTCTCTGACTCTCAGCGCCAGGCCACCAAAGAGGCAGGCCAGATAGCCGGTCTCAACGTGCGCCGTATCGTCAACGAGCCTACGGCAGCCGCACTCGCCTACGGTGTGGACAAGGCCAACAGGGACATGAAGATTGCCGTATTCGACCTCGGCGGCGGTACGTTCGATATCTCAATCCTTGAGTTCGGCGGCGGCGTGTTCGAAGTTCTCTCAACCAACGGCGACACACACCTGGGCGGTGACGACTTCGACCAGGTAATCATCGACTGGCTCGTGGGTGGCTTCAAGGCTGACGAAGGCATCGACCTCTCCAAAGACCCGATGGCCATGCAGCGCCTGAAAGAGGCTGCCGAAAAAGCAAAGATAGAGTTGTCAAGCTCAAGCTCTACCGAAATCAACCTGCCATACATCACGGCTGAAGGCGGTGTGCCGAAGCACCTGGTAAAAACTCTCACACGTGCGCAGTTCGAACAGCTTGCACACTCGCTGATTCAGGCTTGTCTCGTTCCGTGCCAGAATGCCATACGCGATGCCAAACTGACAACATCCGACATTGACGAAGTTATCCTCGTGGGCGGCTCAAGCCGTATTCCCGCCGTTCAGGAACTTGTCAAGAACTACTTCGGCAAAGAGCCTTCAAAGGGCGTCAACCCCGATGAAGTCGTAGCCGTGGGCGCTGCCATCCAGGGCGCAATATTAAACAAGGAAAGCGGCGTAGGCGACATCGTACTGCTCGACGTAACACCTCTTACGCTCGGCATCGAGACAATGGGCGGCGTCATGACAAAGCTTATTGATGCCAACACCACAATACCGTGCAAGAAGAGCGAAGTGTTCTCTACAGCCGTTGACAACCAGACAGCCGTGACGATACATGTACTGCAGGGCGAACGCCCGATGGCGGCACAGAACAAGAGCATCGGCCAGTTCAACCTCGAAGGCATTGCTCCGGCTCGCCGTGGCGTTCCTCAGATAGAAGTTACCTTCGACATCGACGCAAACGGCATACTCAACGTAAGCGCAAAAGACAAGGCAACAGGTAAAGAACAGGCCATACGCATCGAGGCTTCGTCCGGACTGACACAAGACGAAATCAACCGCATGAAAGCCGAAGCCGAGCAGAACGCCGAGAACGACAAGCGTGAACGTGAACGTGTTGACAAGATGAATCAGGCAGACTCTATGATATTCACCACCGAGAACTTCCTGAAAGACAACGGCGACAAGATTCCCGCCGACCAGAAGTCGAACATCGAAAGCGCCTTGCAGCAACTGCGCGATGCACACAAGAGTGGTGACATAACAGCAATAGACAATGCCATCAACAACCTCAACACCGTAATGCAGGCAGCCAGCGCACAGATGTACCAACAGGCAGGAAGCGCACAGCCCAACGCCGGACAGGGCTTTACCGGAGGCAACAACGCAGGCGCCGGACAGCAAAGCCAGAACAATGGCAAAGCCGACGACAACGTGCAGGACGCCGATTTTGAGGAAGTCAAATGATTCCGATAAGTAAATACATACTAAATCGCAAGCA
>CALNFG010000137.1 GCA_939792625.1 uncultured Prevotella sp. | reverse complement strand
GAGCGCGACCTTGCCAAGGTCGAGGTCGCGGGTCCGAGTCCCGTTTGCCGCTCTTTTTTAAGACGAAAAATACAATCATGAATTTATATTTAAGGTATTTTGATAAAGAGACATTAGTTACTAATGTCGATGATGCTATTTCTTTTTTGGCTTCTATTGATGAAATCGGGATGAATCCTGATTTGGAGCGTGACATACGTGATTATGCAGCAAGCAGCGTGTATTATCCAAAGCGTTATAAGATTCGTCCGCGAGTATATTTTATCATAATAAAGACCGAGGCAGCCACTATGCTTGACTTTAAGCAGAAGAAGGCTTTGCGTTCCAATATTCAGCCGGGCGAGCAGCGTGATGAGGTTTCGCCGGCTTTGGCACGCCTTACCGAGGAGAGGCCGGGATGGTATGAGGGTACGCTCGACTTCAAGCGGGTGGTACTTGTTCCGGTAACGGGTAAGCATGAGTATCGCGATACCCATTTTGTTGTTAACTGCAAGGCAATGTCCGGACTCGACTGTTATAACCGCATGGTGGAGCATCTGCGCGGGCGTGTGGACAGCCGCAGCCAATTTCCATCGGCAAAGGGTAAGAATTTTCACTTCAGATATCTGGGACTTTGGAAATAGTTCGGTAAACTTATTGTAATATATGAACAAGATAATGCTTATCGGTAATGTCGGCAAGGAGCCGGTGGTGCGCTATTATGACCGCGACCAGGCCGTGGCCACGTTCTCTCTTGCCACAACGGAGAGAGGCTATACCTTGCCCAACGGTACGCAGGTGCCCGACAGGACCGACTGGCATAACATTGTGATGTATCGCGGTTTGGCCAAGATTGTGGAGAGATATGTACACAAAGGTGACAAACTGTATGTGGAGGGACGTATCCATTACCGCATGTATGACGATCAGAAAGGCATACGTCATTATGTCACAGAGGTTTATGCGGACAACATGGAGCTTCTGTCGCCCAAACCGATAAAGACTGCGGGGCCGGAACATAGTGGTCAGCAACAGTCAGACAATACAGCCGATACGATAAATGAAGCACCGTTCTGATAAGAAACGGTGCTTTTATTTGTTTTCATTGTCAGATTATATAAGATTTATTTATGCCGCTGATTTCAATCGAGAGCGTGATGCCGGGAATACGACTTGGTCTGTGGAAGATTGACGAGACGGTCGGAATGTTACTCGATGATTATCCTTTCCTGCATTGTTACGATAATGAAATCGGCCGTTATTCATCTGACCGGCGCCGTTGTGAGGTGCTGGCTGTGCGCATGCTGATAAGACTTATGGTCGGAGAAAACGTCGTATTGTCGCATGATACAGACTGTAAGCCTTATCTGGACAACGGCATGCACATCGGCATAAGCCATACACGGGGGCTTGCCGCGGTGATTGTGTCATCGGACAGAGTCGTGTCGGTTGATGTGGAATATGTTAGTGAGAGGGTGGGGCGTGTGGCTTCACGCCTGTTGCGGAGCGACGAGAGAGCCGATACTTTGCATGAAAAACTGTTGCATTGGTGTGTGAAAGAGACTTTGTACAAACTGTATTCTTCAGAACATTTGGCTTTGTCGGACATGCGTGTGTTGTCTGTTTACGGCAATGATGCAGGCGGACATGTATCAGCAAAAAACGTTCAACGTGATGATACGTTGAACGTTGTCTATCGTGTATCTGACGGATATATGCTTACTTACGCTGTTCTTTAGTCTTGCCGTCTTTGTTTTTTCTGTCGCTTTTCTTTTTGTTTTTTCCTTTACTGTCTTTTGCTGTTCTGGGCTTTCCACTCTTTTTTCTGCAATAATTGCTTTTGCGTTGTGGCATCGGTTTGTATTCGGGAGCTTTGCCCAACCCTTTTGGCAGCGGGATTTTTTCAACTTCATGTCCAAGGAATTTCTCTATTTGCATGAACTTTCCCACTTCTTTGCCGCGTACCAGAGTAATAGCTATTCCGTCATGGTCGGCACGTGCCGTTCTGCCTATGCGGTGAACGTAGTCTTCCGTGTCGTGCGGCACGTCATAATTTACAACCATAGATATGTCGTCAATGTCAATGCCGCGGGCAACAATGTCTGTGGCCACAAGTATGTCTGTCTGTCCGCTTTTGAAGAGATACATCACTTCATCCCTTTGACTCTGGATAAGGTCTGAGTGCATCTCGCCACAGTTCATCTTCATTTCTCTGAGAGCCTTGTTTATTTCTTTTACTTTAGCTTTCGAGCTGGAGAATATTATGACACGTTTTTGTCCGTATTCTTTGAATATGTTTCTCAATACGCCGTTCTTCTGATTTTCATGGCATACGCATGCCAATTGCCTTATCTTCTCGGCCGGCTTGCTTACGGCCAGCTTGATTATGGCCGGAGACTTCAGTATGGATTTTGCCAGTTCCTCTATTTTCGGAGGCATGGTGGCCGAGAACATTATTGTCTGACATTTTTCCGGCAGCAGTTTGGCTATTGACAGAATGTCTTCATTGAATCCCATGTCAAGCATTCTGTCTGCTTCATCGAGAACAAAGAACGATACTTTGCTGAGGTCTACGTTGCCCATCGTTATGTGGCTAATCAGTCTTCCCGGTGTTGCTATTATCACGTCGGCCCCCATCTTCATGCTTTTATATTCCTGGTCATAGCGGCTGCCGTCGTTGCCGCCATAAACAGCAACGCTGCTTACCGACGGCATATAGTATGAAAAGCCCTGCATGGCCTGGTCAATCTGTTGTGCAAGTTCACGGGTAGGACTCATTATGACACAGTTTATGGCCTCTTCGGGATAACCTCCGTCATCGAGCATGCTGAGGATTGGCAGCAGATAGGCTGCTGTTTTGCCTGTTCCTGTCTGTGCTATTCCGAGAACGTCTTTGCCGTCGAGTATTTCAGGAATACATTTTTCCTGTATTGGAGTACATGTGGTCCAGCCCATGTCGTCGATGGCATCGAGAGTGTTGTCGTTTAAGTATAAATCGTAAAAATCCATATTGTCAGTTAGGTGCTTTGCGGTAGCAGAAATATGCTACGACAGTAAAAATAATATTGGGTATCCATGCTGCCAGCATCGGCGGAGTGTCGGCATTTATTGCAAATGTTGACGACACAGTCTGGAGCATGATGTATGTGAAGCTCAGCGCCAGGCCTATACCGAGATAAAGGCCCATTCCTCCCTTTCGTTTTCTCGACGACAGTGAAAGACCTATCGTTGTGAGAATGAACGAAGCAAAAGATGTCGCTATGCGTTTGTGATATTCCACCTCGTATTGTACCACGTTGCTTGAGCCGCGGTCAATCTGTTTGCTGATGTATTCCCTGAGTTGAGGGCTTGTAAATGTCTCTTGCTGACCTTTGGAAAACACGAGATCTGTCGGCTCCATCATAATTATAGTGTCTTTTACACTTCCACTGGTTATCGTCTCTCTCATACCTTTGAGCTGTCTGATGCGCCAGTTGCGGGCTTTCCAGTGATATTTTGAATCAGAGATAGTGTCGTATTGTATTTCTGAGGCCGTCATGTGGCTTACGAGTTTCTTGTCTTCAAACTTGTCAAGGCAGAAACCGTATCCTTTCTTCATATTGTTGTCGTAGTGCTGGATATAGGCGATTACTCCTTTGCCGACCTGAAGCTGTACGTTCTCGGCAGAGGTGTTTTTCTTCTTGTTCTTATACATAGACTCGAAGTTCTGCCTTATTATCGTGCCTTTGGGTATTACGTAAGCGCCGAGACAGAACGTCAGCACAGATATAAATGCAGCAGATATCATGTAAGGTCTCATCAGCCGTTTGAAGCTGACACCTGCCGCGAGCATTGATATTATCTCAGAGTTGCCGGCCAGCTTTGAAGTAAAGAAGATTACGGCAATGAACACGAACAGCGGACTGAACAGGTTGGCGAAATAAGGCACAAAGTTCATGTAATAGTCCACTACGATAGCTCTTAGCGGAGCATGGTATTGAGCAAACTTGGCAAGGTTTTCGTTGATGTCGAAAACAATGGAGATGGAGATAATGAGTGCGATTGAGTAGAAGTATGTGCCGATGAATTTCTTTATGATATACCAGTCGAGCTTCTTCAGGTATCTTGTCGGACTAAGAAACTTAATCCATCTCATCTTCATTCCGAGCCACGCCAGAGATACGAAAAGCCAGTTGAGGTGGCGCCGGTTCCATCTCATGAACTTCAATATTCTCCTGAATCTCCTGATGTTTTTTGTCTTCATGCCTTGTTGTTAGATACGTTTGCCAAGTTGGGCGATTATGGATGACTTCCATTTTACGAAGTCGCCGGCTTCGATGTGCATGCGTGCGTCTCCGACGAGGCGCAGGTAGAAAGCCAGATTGTGTATGCTGGCTATCTGCATGGCAAGCAGTTCTTGCGCTTTGAACAGATGATGGAGATATGCCTTTGAATAAATTCTGTCGGTGTCACATCCGTCAGGGTCTATCGGGGAAAAGTCTTTTTCCCATTTCTTGTTACGCATGTTCATCGTGCCGTTGTACGTGAAGAGCATGGCGTTGCGTCCGTTTCTGGTAGGCATAACGCAGTCGAACATGTCCACGCCGCGTTCTATTGCCTCAAGTATGTTTTGCGGCGTGCCGACTCCCATCAGATAGCGTGGCTTGTCTTTTGGCAGTATTTCGTTGACTACTTCTATCATTTCATACATCACTTCGGTCGGCTCGCCAACGGCAAGTCCGCCTATGGCATTGCCTTCGGCACCCTTATCGGCAACGTATTTTGCGGCTTCGCGCCTTAGCTCCTTGAACGTGCAGCCTTGCACGATGGGGAACAATGTTTGACTGTAGCCGTACAGAGGTTCCGTTTCGTTGAAGCGCTTGATGCATCGGTCAAGCCAGTGTTGTGTCAGGGTAAGGCTTTTCTTTGCATATTGATAGTCGCTTTGTCCCGGCGGGCATTCATCGAAAGCCATCATTATGTCTGCTCCGATGGCTCTTTCGGTGTCCATAACGTTTTCCGGAGTGAAGAAATGTTTCGAGCCGTCTATATGTGAGCGGAATTCACATCCCTCTTCTCTCAGTTTTCTGATACCGGTCAGCGAAAATACTTGGAAGCCTCCGCTGTCCGTCAGTATAGGCCTGTCCCATGTGTTGAACTTATGCAGTCCCCCGGCTGTCTTGAGAATGTCGAGTCCAGGGCGCAGGTACAGATGATAGGTGTTGCCCAATATGATTTGTGCCTTGACCTGTTCGCGCAGTTCGCTGAAGTGTACGCCCTTCACGCTGCCACATGTTCCGACGGGCATGAATATCGGTGTGCGTATCTGTCCGTGTGCTGTGGTGATGAGGCCGGTGCGTGCGTCGCTTGCGTTGTCGGTATGTTGCAGTTCGAAAAACATTTTTGTCATATTTTAGAGTAAACCACAACTCAGTCTTCTATGTCGAACGTTACGGGGTTTTTAACTTTTTCGTCTGTCAGGGCAAAGTCCCATACTTCTTGTATGTTCTCCACATAGTGGAAGTTTACGCCGCTGATATACTCTTCCGAGATTTCCTCTATATCTTTCCTGTTGTCCTTGCACATTACTATCTCGGTTATGCCGGCGCGTTTGGCAGCAAGTATTTTCTCCTTTATTCCGCCTACGGGCAGCACTTTGCCGCGCAGTGTTATCTCGCCGGTCATTGCGGTCTTGGCGCGTACTTTACGCTGAGTAAGGGCAGAGGCTATCGATGTGGCAATGGTTATACCTGCCGACGGACCATCTTTCGGCGTTGCTCCTTCCGGCACGTGTATGTGTATGTTCCAGTGGTCGAATATGCGGTAGTCTATGCCTAATCTGTCGGCGTGGGCCTTTACATATTCGAGAGCCAGTATGGCTGACTCTTTCATTACGTCGCCGAGGTTGCCGGTAAGTGTCAGCTTCGAGCCTTTGCCTTTGCTGAGGCTTGTCTCTATGAAGAGTATTTCTCCGCCGACGCTTGTCCATGCCAGGCCGGTCACCACTCCCGCATAGTCGTTGCCCTGGTATATGTCGCGGTAGAATGGCGGATTGCCCAATAGTGCGGTTACTTCTTCGGGAGTTATCTTGCAGTATGGCAGCTGTCCGTCTTTGGCTTTGAGAAAAGCCAGTTTGCGCAGGGCTTTGTTTATTTGTTTTTCCAGCTGTCTCACACCGCTTTCACGGGTGTATTGTTCTATTATCTTTTCTATTGCCGGTTTGGTGAAAGCGAGACGTTTCTCGTTGTCCAATCCGGTGTTTTCCTTTTCCTTCGGTATAAGGTGTCGCCGTGCAATTTCGACTTTTTCCTCGGTTATGTATCCGCTGACTTCTATCAGTTCCATTCTGTCGAGCAGTGGGCGCGGTATGGAGCCGAGGTCGTTGGCCGTGGCAATGAACAGCACTTTTGACAAGTCATAGTCTACGTCAAGATAATTGTCGTGAAAAGCGTGATTCTGCTCAGGGTCAAGCACTTCGAGCAGAGCCGAGGCCGGGTCGCCGTTGATGGTGTTCTGTGTCACCTTGTCTATTTCGTCGAGGATGAACACGGGGTTTGACGAGCCTGCTTTCTGTATGCTCTTTATTATGCGTCCGGGCATGGCGC
>CALNFG010000136.1 GCA_939792625.1 uncultured Prevotella sp. | reverse complement strand
GTCGAGAAGAGCCCCGAGCCACTCTTCGCCTTCAGTGTAGGCAGCCGTCAGAGCGGTGACTCCGAAAGGACTCACGTCGCACACCTCGTTGATGTTTATCACCCTGTCGATGCGCCGGCGCACGTTGTCGTCGGCGGCAGTGATGTTGGCTATCTGCGTGCCTGCTATGTTGAAAGTCTTTGTCGGGGCGGTACACGTGGCCGAATTTGCCAGGAACTCATCCGACAGAGACGCGAACGGAGTGTAGCTGTAGCCGGGCATCACTATGTCGCAATGTATCTCATCCGCAATGACAAACACACCATGTTTCAGACAGATGTCGCCCATGCGCTTCAACTCGTCGCGTGTCCACACGCGCCCGGCCGGATTATGCGGGTTGCACAGCAGGAATACTTTCACCGAAGGATCTGCGGCACGCCTCTCGAAGTCATCAAAGTCAATCGTGTAAGTGCCGCCGGAATATACCAGGCGGTTGTCCTCCATGATGCAGCCGTTGTTTCTTATCGACGAGAAAAAGCAGTTGTACACAGGCGTCTGCACAAGCACCTTGTCGCCGGGCGCGGTCATTGCCTTGATAACCGCCGACACTGCAGGCACCACTCCCGTGGTGTATATAATCCACTCGCGCCGCATGCGCCATCCGTGACGACGGGCAAACCACCCGATTACGGCATCATAATAAGAATCAGGCACATGCTGGTAACCGAACACTCCGTGATCAACCCTTCTGCGCAAGGCCTCGATTACAGGCGGCGCCGTACGGAAATCCATGTCCGCCACCCACATGGGCAGCACCCCGTCTGCCGTTCCACCGTCCCATTTCTCGCTGCCAGAGCCGCGCCTGTCGACAATCTCATCAAAATCAAACTTTGCCATACATTAATATATTACTCATTATTCGCGACAAAATTACAAAAGAAAAACCAGAAAACACGCAAACACAAGGATGCAAGAAAGACGTTTTTCAAAAAAAGCATGCAAAAAACGTGAAAACTCATACGCCTATAAAATTTTTTTTATACTTTCGCGGCATATCTCTAAAAATAACATAATAAAAGCTGAAAACAAGAAAAAAGAAATCATATAAACAAACTAAAAAACATGGGACAAAATAATGTAACACCATCCACCGGCAAATTAGGCATACTGTGCGTAGGCCTCGGTGCCGTCAGTTCAACATTCATCACAGGTACACTGATGATTCGTAAAGGTATGGGCAAGCCTGTAGGCTCAATCACGCAGATGGCAAAAATCCGCGTGGGCAGAGGAGACAAAGCCCAATACAAGCACGTGTCTGAAATAGTCTCGATGCCGACACTCGACGACATCGTGTTCGGTGCATGGGACATACTGCCCGACAATGCATTTGAAAGTGCGATGCACGCGGAAGTACTCAGGGACAGAGACATCTATCCTGTAAAGGAAGAACTCGAGAAGATAGTACCGATGAAAGGTGTGTATGACTCGAACTACGTCAAAGCTCTCGACGGCACATGGGTGAAAGACCCGTCGCTCACCCGCTGGGAACTGATGGAACAGGTGCGTCAGGACATCCGCGATTTCAAAGAGAAGAACGGATGCAGCCGGATAGTGGTAATCTGGGCTGCTTCCACCGAAATCTACGTACCGCGCTACGATGAAGTACACGGCAGCATCGAGGCATTTGAGGCTGCAATGAAGGCCGACGACCGCGAACACATCGCCCCATCAATGTGCTACGCATACGCAGCCCTCTCTGAAGGCGCACCCTTCATCATGGGCGCACCCAACACATGTCTTGACATCCCCGCGATGTGGCAATACGCCGAACAGACACACATGCCGATAGCCGGCAAAGACTTCAAGACAGGACAGACAATGATGAAGACCGTCCTCTCGGCAGCTTTCCGCACCCGCATGCTGGGTGTAAGCGGATGGTTCTCAACCAACATCCTGGGCAACCGCGACGGCCTCGTACTCGACGTTCCCGAAAACTTCAAGACCAAAGAGGTCAGCAAGCTCGGCGTGATTGACACCATCCTGAAGGGTGACGAATATCCCGACCTTTACAGCGACATCTTCCACAAGGTACGCATCAACTACTATCCGCCGCGCAACGACGACAAAGAGGGATGGGACAACATCGACATCTTCGGCTGGATGGGCTATCCCATGCAGATAAAGGTTGACTTCCTCTGCAAAGACTCCATACTGGCCGCACCGCTGCTGCTCGACCTCTCGCTGCTCAGCGACCTGGCCGCACGCGCCGGAAAGAGCGGAATACAGACATGGCTGTCATTCTATCTGAAAAGTCCGATGCACGATGACGAACATCTTCCCGTACATGACCTCTTCCAGCAGTACACCATGCTGAAGAATGCCATTCGCGAAATGGGCGGCTATGAAGCAGATGAAGAAATCGATTGACAAGAAAACAATTTTCCGAAAGATAATGCAATCGCTGCCGGCAGCCTCGGCAGCGATTGCATTTGTTATATACGGGACAACGTTTCTGCCTTTCTCCGCAGACAGGATGAAGAGCAGCGTGGCCCTGATAGAGAGCGTGTCGTATTATGAAATACTGTCCGGCGGCAAACCGCTGGTATATTGCAGATGCCTCGGTGACAGCTGTCTGCCCGAAGGACTGTCGCCGACGGCCGGACAGGAAGTGATGACAAAATCGTATGCCACGGCATGCTGGGTGAACAGATACCCTTTATTCCCGTCGTGTCCGGGGCTTCTGATTACGGCAGTAAACGACAGTGCCGAAGTGAAAGCCGAAGCGCTGGCAAACAGAGACATACGGCAAACCATCAAACGAACAGCCGACCGACTGGCCGAACGGCTGAAAAACCTCGAAAACTCAGCCGACGAGACAAACTATTATCTGAGCGTACACAACGTCAACGACGACGGCTATAACGTAATGGCGGAATATTCGGAACAGATAAAAGAAAAAATCAGCACTGCCGCCGCCATGCTGACGACACTGCGCTCGATACAGGACAAAAGGCAGACGGAGATAAGACGTGTGAGCAGACACACCTTATTATATATAAATGCCTCTGGCGACACTGTACGCACGGCGTGCCGCATGCTTACACCTGACCACAGCCAGCCTCTGCGCCTGATGCAGACGGCAGACAAGGAAAAGCCCGACGGCGCGTCGGCCATATACCTGCACACATGGCTGTCACCTGTACCCGATGCCGGCGACACCGTGTTTGTCGCCTCGATAACGGGTTGTTCACTCCACGGGAACACGGCTCCGGCCGTCACGCCGAAAGTCTTTGCTGGAGCTGCAACCGGCTGTTGCGGGCACGACCTGCCGCCACTGCTCGCCCCTGACGGCTCGCCCGTGTTCAGCAGATGGGGTATTCCGGCAGGCATAAGCTTCGGAGGCATAATCATAAATCCGGCCGAAACAGGCTTTGCCCTAAAACGACTGTTGCCATGAAGAAGATATTTCTCACGTTCATCATCATCTCAATGTCACTCCTGCAGGCGTGTGTAAAAACACCGCCGGCAGGGACAGGCACCGTGACCGCAGACAGTCTGAGATACCGTGGCGAAATAAACGGCGGTCTGTATGATGGTTACGGCGTGCTGACTATGGGTGACAGCATACTTTACAGCGGACAGTGGAAAGGCGGAAAACGGCACGGCTACGGCACATCTGCCGACAGCGCCGGCCGCAAGGTGACGGCACTGTGGCACGGAGACAGCATAGTAAGAGGCTCTGTGACCGATGACAGGGGTGTCTATACAGGCGAACTTGCCACAGACGGAACACCATGCGGACACGGCATCTATCGCGGATTTGACGGCAGTTATTATGACGGGACGTGGAGTCGGGGCATGCCCAACGGCTTCGGCTGCGGCATCAGGGCTGACGGAAAAGTGGAAGTAGGTGAATGGAAAAACGGTAAATACCGCGGCGAACGCATGACCTACACGGCCGAACGCATCTACGGCATAGACATATCACGATATCAGCACGGCAAGGGACGCAAGAAATATGCCATAAACTGGGACCGGTTGCGCATAACACACCTGGGCAACATCAGCCGCAAGAAGGTAAGCGGCACGGTAGACTATCCCGTATCGTTCGTCTACATCAAGTCAACCGAGGGCACTACCGTACGCAATCCATATTATCTGTCTGACTACCGGCAGGCACGGCGCCACGGGATAAGCTGCGGGGCATACCACTTCTTCTCGCCCACATCGCAGGCGTCGAAGCAGGCTTACTATTTTCTGCGTCACTCGAAATTCTCCAAAGGCGACTTTCCACCCGTACTCGACGTTGAGCCTACGCCGTCGCAGATTAAGAAAATGGGCGGCACCGCCGCCATGTTCAGCCGCATACGCACATGGCTCAGCATAGTGCATAAGCGCACGGGGGTGCGCCCCATACTGTACGTCAGCCAGCAGTTTGTCAACAAATACCTGCCCGAGGCGCCCGACATCATGCGCGACTACCTTGTGTGGATAGCCCGTTACGGCGAATACAAGCCCGAAGTCAGACTGGTGTTCTGGCAACTCTGCCCCGACGGACGTGTCAGCGGAATACGCGGCGACGTTGACATCAACGTGTTCAACGGTTACGGTGACCAGTATGAACAGTTCCTCTACCGGCACAGAATAAAATAAGCCGCATAACCACTTGGCAATCAACGTATTACAAAAGCTTGTCTTTTACCTTGCAAAAGGTAAGCTTTTGGTCGCTAAAAGGTAAGCTTTCGCATCGCAAAAGCTTACCTTTCATATTCTCACCGGTCAGCAGCCGCAAGGCCGTCTGACTATGCCCGCATGTCCGGAAGGCAACCTCCGGCGATGAAAAGCTGTGAAAATAAAAGACTGTTTCACGCATTTTTATTTTCCTTTTAGGACGATTTGCATTATCTTTGCGCCGTCATAAAACGTAAAGACATGAACATAACAGAACTTTACTCGATATTCCGCCGACACCCCGAAGTGACCACCGACAGCCGCGACTGCCCGCAGGGGTCGGTGTTTTTCGCTCTGAAGGGTGCATCGTTTGACGGTAACGCCTTTGCCAAAAATGCCCTCGAGCGTGGCTGCGCCTTCGCCGTGATAGACGAAGAACAGTATGCCGAGCCGGGCGACAGCCGCTACATCGTGGTTGACGACTGTCTGAAAACCCTGCAACAGCTGGCCAACCACCACCGCCGCACGCTGGGAACGAAGATTATCGGCATAACCGGCACAAACGGCAAAACCACCACCAAAGAGCTGCTCGCCGCCGTGCTGGGCGAAAAGTATAACGTGCTTTACACGCAGGGCAACTTCAACAACGACATCGGTGTGCCGAAAACGCTGCTGCGGCTGAAAGCCGAACACGAGATAGCCGTCGTGGAAATGGGAGCCAGCCACCCGGGTGACATCAAGACACTGACGGACATCGTGGAGCCTGACTGCGGCCTGATAACCAACGTGGGCAAGGCCCACCTGCAGGGTTTCGGCTCGTTCGAGGGCGTGGTGCGCACCAAAGGCGAACTGTACGACTACCTGCGCGCCCACGGCGGCACGGTGTTCATAAACGGCGGCGACACCAATCTGACGGCCATTGCCGGCGGACTAAACCTCGTAAAATACGGCACGGACAACGTTGAAGGTGCCGAAGTGACGGGCGGAGTGACCGTATGCGACCCTTACCTGAACTTCTGGTGGCATACCGCCGGCGGCACGCGGCACGACGTAAAGACACACATCATAGGCAGTTACAACGTGATGAACATGCTCGCGGCTGCCTGCGTGGGCATCAGTTTCGGAGTAACGCCCGGGCAGATTGACCGTGCATTGGGTGGATATGTTCCCAAGAACAACCGCTCTGAACTGGAAGTAACGCCACACAACAGCCTCATCATCGACGCCTACAACGCCAATCCGACCAGCATGAACGCGGCTCTGACCAACTTCCGCGACATGAAGGCAGGCAGGAAAATGGCCATACTCGGCGACATGGGAGAACTCGGTGCGGTGAGTCACGACGAACATCAGCACGTTGCCGACTTCCTGAAGAATGCCGGTTTCGACGATGTGTGGCTTGTCGGTAAGGAGTTCGGCGCCACCGACTGTCCCTTCCGCAAGTTCGACAACGTGGAAGAAGTGAAACAGGCGATAGCCGACAAGCGCCCCGAAGGTTTCTGCATACTGATAAAGGGCAGCAACTCGGTGGGGCTGTTCCGGCTTCCGCCCCTGCTGTAACTATATCCGGAATATACATTCAGCCCGCTTTTGCCGTTGGCAAAAGCGGGCTGAATGTATAACATACACCGCCATACTGATTACGGAAAGAATGTTTCCGGCTCGCGACGGGCCGAGAAAGCGGGTACGAACTTTGCCGCAAAACCGGCATACATGTCGCCGCCGAAAGCCCTCGCGCCATGCGGACACACCACCACACACCGCCCGCAGGCTATGCAACGGTCGCCGTCGGTCGTGCATGGCGAGTCTGCAGGTATTGCCCCGACGGGACACAGACGCACGCACGTATTGCAGCCTACACACTTGGCGGCATCGCCCGCCGGACTGAACACCGACGCCCCGCCCTGCTTGTAAGGACGGTTGCCCTTAACACTGAGTGCCGGCAGCGCCGCAACATCAGCCCTATCTGCCAGCAACCGGACACACTTATCTGCAAAATCTCCAACTTTGCGCATATCGCCGGCATCGGGACGATCGGCCGCAACCTGCGGAAATATGCAG
>CALNFG010000135.1 GCA_939792625.1 uncultured Prevotella sp. | reverse complement strand
TGAATTATGAATTATGAATTGTGAATTATGAATTATGAATTGTGAATTATGAATTGTGAATTATGAATTACAAAATGTGAATTATGAATTATAAAATTGGCGTATTCACAGGGAGCTTCGACCCATTCACAATCGGCCATGACGCAATAGTGCGCCGTGCGTTGCCGCTGTTTGACAAGATTGTCATCGGCGTGGGTGTCAATGTACGCAAGAAGTACTTGTACAGCACGGACATCCGCGTAAAAGACATTGCCGGACTTTATGAAAACGAGCCTAAGGTAGAAGTGAGGCCTTACAGCGACCTTGCCGTGGATTTTGCACGGCGTGAGGGGGCACGGTATATAATAAAAGGTGTGCGCAGCATGAAAGACTTTGAGTATGAGCGCGAACAGGCTGACATCAACCGCAAGATAGGCGACGTGGACACCATTCTGTTTTACTCTGAGCCACAGTATGAAAGTATCTCGTCAAGCATGGTACGCGAACTGATACACTTCGGGCGTGACGTGTCTGAATATCTGCCCAAGAAGCCCGGTATATGATTACCACGGTCTGAAATCACACCAAAACTCACTTAAAAGCAACACCGACAATGATAACGTACAACACCGACGGCGTGAAAATGCCGAAAATAAAGAAACGCGAAATGACGGCGTGGATAAAGGCCGTTGCCGCAAGCTACGGCCGCAAGACAGGCGAAATAGGCTACATGTTCGTCAACGACGACAAGATACTTGAAATAAACCGCGAATATCTCGGTCACGACTATTTTACGGACATCATCACCTTTGACTATGACGAGGATGACACGATAAACGGCGACATCGTGATTTCGCTCGACACGGTCAAAACGAATGCCGAAACTTTCGGCAAAGAATATGCCGACGAACTGCACCGCGTCATCATACACGGCATACTCCACTTGTGCGGCATCAACGACAAAGGACCGGGAGAACGGGAAATCATGGAAGCTGCCGAGAACAAGGCGCTCGCCATGCTTGCCGGCATGTATCTGAATTTAGAACATTGACAATGGAGAATGAATAGTTTCTAAAAAGTACCGTATGTTCTACGATTATAAAGAAATGCAGTTTTCGGAATACAACAAATCCGTAAACTATTATAAAGAAAATTGCTCCAGACTCATTACGATTGAACAATTTGTAATGTGTGAAATTATTCATTTTATAGACCTGCATTTGCCGGAAATAACAAGAGACTATAATGAGGCTTCAAACTTATATTCTTTTTGGAAGAATTATCCGCCTCTTGACAGAGGGCGTTCTCCAGTTGGCGACCAATATCCGTGGATCGAAGTGGGTGAACAAGTGTTCGGGAACAAATTGTCTCGGTACTTTGCTGCTAATTTCAGAGTAAAAGATTCAGGGCTTCCTTCCGGGGCGGATGACAGATGTATAATATCAAGTGAAAGAATTAAACAGATATTAAGAATCACTGATTCTGTTTGGGTTTTCATAGACATTAAATCTGCAGGCCCTAGGGATGATTTTGACCATGCAGTAATGTCTCCATATCAAATATCAGGCTCAGGTGTTTGGGATACTATTGACGAAGGAGTAAAGAACGCCCCAATTAAAGCTACAGGGAAGCATGTATCGCATGATTTCTTATGTTCATTGGCTCCAATTTATGTGTTAAGTGATGGAACTATTGCACCTTTGGTAACATTTGCGATAAAACCGGTCTATAAAATGATCTACGATGGCGAAAAAAATGTTGGACAGCCTTTAAGCAAAATCAAAATAGCCTGTATTCCCAACGGACTTTTGCTGACTCAGGCTCCAAATTATATAAAGAATCATCCACATCTATTCTTTCCCGGCAAAGATGATAAATCAAAAGACCCAAGAAAAATACGTGCCAGAGTATCTTTTGGAGTTCTCAAAGAAATAGACGACTGGAGAGTAAAAGAAATATATATAAGATGAAAAAAGTCACAGCTGATAGAATATATTTAGGAGATTCGTGTGAGATAATGAAGGGAATAGAATCAGATAGTGTTGCACTGTCTTTTTGGTCACCTCCTTATTTTCTTGGGAAAGAATATGAAAAGAATGAATCTTATGAATCTTGGCAGAAACTGCTGAAGACTGTAATACAAGAACATTTCAGAATATTAAAGCCGGGCGGTTTTCTCGTTATCAATATATGCGATATTTTATCATTCCAAGATGAAAAAATGCCAAGGATAATGGGACTGAATCCTTCCAACAGGAAATGTACAGTAACTAAAGAAATGATTATAAAGGCGAAAGAAGAGCATCCTGATTATAACAGATACCAACTTGCTGCCTTATTGAATTGCAGTGAACAAACAATTGACAGACGGCTTAATGGCAACAATATAAGAGGTGGAAGATATGCTGTTGGTACTCATGTCAAACTTGTCGGAGGCAATTTGGAACAATATGCATATGAAGCCGGTTTATTCCTATATGATAAGAGAATATGGAAAAAAGACCCGGCGTGGGCTAATTGTAAATGGACGACCAATACACTAAAAGCCGTAAGCGAATCAGAAGATTTATACATTTTCTGGAAACCCGGCGAATATGAGGTGAACAGAGACAGACTGACTCCCGCTGAATGGAAAGAATGGGGGTACAGACAGATATGGGAAATAGCAAGCGTCAGAGCTAATGACATTCACCCTGCAATGTTTCCTATCCAATTAGCTATCAGAGTTATAAGATTGTACACCGATGAAGGTGATATAGTATTAGACCCCTTCTTGGGAAGCGGTACCACTGCTGTTGCTGCAATAAAAACAAACAGAAGATTTATAGGTATCGAGAAAATGAAACAATATTATGATATTGCAAATAAAATTATAAAAGCCGCACAAACAGATTTTAAATGTGACATGTTTAAAAGTGTCAGACAAACAGCGAAAATAAGTGTACAGACAGCCGGTAACACGTAATTTGGCGGCTTTGCTTGCACGAATAGGATTTTAAATGTATCTTTGCAAAAATAAAAACTCACATATATGGACACACTGAAAAGAGCATTAGCATCAAAACTGTTGAAAATAAAAGCGATAAAGCTGCAGCCGGAGAATCCTTTCACATGGGCTTCGGGCTGGAAATCGCCGTTCTACTGCGACAACCGCAAGACATTGTCTTTCCCCGACTTGCGCAGCTTTGTAAAACTGGAACTGGCTCATGCCGTACTTGAGAACTTCCCGCAGGCCGACGCCGTGGCAGGAGTGGCTACCGGAGCGATAGCACAGGGAGCGCTCGTGGCCGACGAACTGGGCATGCCGTTCGCATACGTGCGCAGCAAGGCCAAAGACCACGGCATGGGCAACCTCATAGAAGGCGAACTGCCCGAGGGCGCCAAAGTGGTAGTGATAGAAGACCTTATTTCGACCGGCGGCAGCAGTCTGAAAGCAGTAGAGGCTCTGCGTGCCGCAGGGTATGAGGTAGTGGGCATGGTGGCGTCATACACTTACGGATTCCCCGTTGCGAAAAAAGCGTTTGAAGATGCAGGGGTGACTCTCGTAACCCTGACCGACTATGAGCATGTGGTCGAGGAAGCCGTGGCAACCGGCTATATCTCGGAAAAAGACGTGGAACTGCTGCACGAATGGCGCAAGAGTCCGGAAACATGGATGAAATAAACTTTTAGCCGACAGAATAAAAAAGATGAGCAAATATGAAAGCGGCGTTAAGCAGATACCACACCCGCAAAAGACGGTGTACGACACGCTTAGCGACCTCAGCAACATTGAGAAGGTAAAAGACCGTGTGCCGGCGGACAAGATACAGGACCTGACATTCGACCATGACACGGTAAGCATCAGTGTGCCGCCGGTAGGCAACATAACACTGAAGATAACAGACAGGGACGAGCCGAAGTGCATCAAGTTTGAAACGGAGAACTCGCCCGTGCCGTTTAATCTGTGGATACAGCTGCTGCCTGTAACCGACACGACATGCAAAATGCGCGTCACGGTGAAAGCCGACATCCCCATATTCCTAAAACCAATGGTGAGCGGCAAACTGCAGGACGGTGTGGACAGAATAGCAGACGCGCTGGCCATGTTGCCGTATTGATTTTCAGCACAGACAAGCAGACCGACCCATACATCCGGCATATATCACAGCATATATCCGGGGGATCGCAAGGCTTTCAACCGAACAGGCAAATCTCCTTGTCTGTGTGCTTTTCACTCTTGTCAACTAAAACAAAATGAATAAACTTTGGGATAAGAACTTTGAGATAAACAAAGAAATCGAACAGTTTACCGTGGGCCGCGACCGCGAGATGGACATGTATCTGGCCAAGTACGACGTGCTTGGCAGCATGGCTCACATCACCATGCTTGAGTCAATCGGATTGCTCGACAAAGACGAGCTGACACAACTCACGGCCGAACTGAAAAACATATATTCGACATGTGAACGCGGCGAGTTTGTCATCGAAGAAGGCATGGAGGATGTCCATTCACAGGTGGAACTCATGCTCACACGCAAGCTCGGCGACATGGGCAAAAAAATACACAGCGGACGTTCGCGCAACGACCAGGTTTTGGTTGACATGAAACTATTCATCAGGCACGAAATAAAGGAAATAGCCGACCTCGTGAACGTGCTTTTTGACGAGCTTGTCAAGAAAAGCGAGCAGTACAAAAACGTGCTGATGCCCGGATACACACACTTGCAGGTGGCCATGCCGAGTTCGTTCGGCCTGTGGTTCGGCGCATACGCCGAAAGTCTGACCGACGACATGCTGTTCCTGCAAGCCGCATGGCGCATGGCCAACCGCAACCCGTTAGGCAGTGCGGCAGGCTACGGCTCGTCGTTCCCGCTCAACCGCTCGATGACAACCGAGCTGCTGGGCTTTGACTCGATGAACTACAACGTGGTATATGCACAGATGGGACGCGGCAAGACCGAACGCAACACGACATTCGCCATGGCCACAATAGCCGGGACACTGGCAAAAATGGCTTTTGACGCATGTCTGTTCAACAGCCAGAACTTCGCGTTCGTAAAACTGCCCAAAGAATGTACCACGGGCAGCAGCATCATGCCGCACAAGAAAAATCCGGATGTGTTTGAGCTGATACGTGCCAAGAGTAACAAGCTGCAGGCTCTGCCGGCACAAATCACACTGGTAATGAACAACCTGCCATCGGGATATTTCCGTGACCTGCAGATAATAAAGGAAGAGTTTCTGCCTGCGTTCGGCGAGCTGAAAGACTGTCTGCTCATGGCAGCCTACATCGTAAACAAAATGGAAGTGAACGAACACATTCTTGACGACCCGCGATATGACCTGATGTTCTCAGTGGAAGAAGTCAACAGGCTTGCGGCCGACGGCATGCCCTTCAGAGACGCCTACAAGAAAGTGGGACTCGACATCGAAGCCGGCCGGTTTGTCCCCGACAAGAACATTCACCACACGCACGAAGGCTCAATAGGCAACCTGTGCAACGACAGGATACGCGAACTGATGGACGGGATAATGAGCGGATTCACTTTTGAGAAAATGGAACAAGCCGAAAAGAATCTGTTGAAATGAAACGTTACACCTATTATATAATATTGCTGCTCGCGATGTTCACCACCTCATGCAGTAACAGCGAGTTTGAATACAGCAGCTACCAGTGCCAGTTCAGGTTTGACAACACTGCAAGCCGCAGCGCCGCACTTGCCTCGGCGATGAATGTCGATGCGCCCGGCATATTCTGCCACATAGCGATGACAGGCAACTACTTTACATTTACGACCAACCAGGGTCTGTCTGACAGGGTGACAATGAGCGCCATAGAAGAAGAGGCAACGATAATCCTCGGACTGTATAACGGAACGGGAATAATCGTAGGCTACGGCAACGCAGGCTATCCGTTCACATTTTACGCTTATGACAGCCAATGTCCCAACTGCTACAAAAACACGTCACTGCCACGCTATACGCTGACAATGAACACTGACGGAACGGCACAATGCGGCAGCTGTAACCGCAAATATGACATGAACAACGGAGGGTTGGTGATAAGCGGCGATAACGGCGACAAGATGATACGTTACAGGGCCTTTATCATGGGCAACGTACTGTCAGTGAATAATATTTGACGTATGTTATATTAAAATGTGTAAATTAATTTGCACTTTCGAGAAATAAACTTATCTTTGCACTACTTTTATGCGGCAATAGCTCAGTTGGTAGAGCGCGACCTTGCCAAGGTCGAGGTCGCGGGTCCGAGTCCCGTTTGCCGCTCATAGTGATGCCGCAATGGTGGAATTGGTAGACACGAGGGACTTAAAATCCCTTGGCCAGTAATGGCTGTGCGGGTTCGAGTCCCGCTCGCGGCACAAACATCTAAAACCTTTCATTATGATGAAGAAAAATCTTATCTTACTCTTTTCGGCGGCATCAGTGCTTGCGCTGACGTCATGCTCTTCAAAACTTGGAGAACTGTCTGCCGACAATTTCAAAGTTACCCCCAATCCTCTCGAGTCAAAGGGCGGACAAGTGGCTGTGACTATCAACGGCACTTTCCCTGAGAAATACCTGAAGAAGAAGGCTGTCGTAACCGTTGTCCCCGAACTCCGCTACGGAGACGGACAGGCTGCACAGGGACAGGCTGCCACATTCCAGGGCGAGAAGGTGGAAGGCAATGACCAGACCATCTCTTACAAGATGGGTGGCAACTACACAATGAAGGCCAACTACAAGTATGTACCCGAAATGCAGAAGAGCGACCTCTACATGACTTTCGACGCATACGTTGGCAAG
>CALNFG010000134.1 GCA_939792625.1 uncultured Prevotella sp. | reverse complement strand
GTTGTAGAAGGTCATGCCAGGCACCTGAAGTGTGGATAAGTTAACGTCCGCGCTTTTGTGTGCCGCGAGAGGCAGGGCCTTTTTGTTTATACATGTAAATCAGCAACGCTCAAAGGGTATTGGAATGACATTCTGATTCTATGAGCAAAGATTCAGGTAATCAAATCGTTTCACGCAAAAGAGTTGTGGAACACGGCGAGGTGTACACCGGCGAACGCGAGGTCGGCGCCATGCTCGACCTCGTAAAAGACGAGACGGTGCGCCCCGACTCACGTTTTCTCGAGCCGGCGTGCGGCAACGGCAACTTCATGGTTGAGATTCTGCGCCGCAAGCTCGCGGCCATAACCGCCCGATACGGGCGCAGCCGCGGCGGATGGACCGAAAAAGCCGTCTGTGCAGTATGCTCTGTATACGGCATAGACATCCTTGAAGACAACGTGGCCGAAGCCCGCCGCAGGCTCTATGACGTATTTGCCGGACATGCCGCGGCGACGCTCGGCGGCATCAGCGACGAGCTGGGAAACACAGTGAGATTCATACTGAGCCGCAACGTGATATGGGGCGACGCCCTCACCCTGCTGACCGCCGGCGGCGACAGCCGCCCGATAGTGTTCAGCGAGTGGACATTCATAGGCGGCGGCAAAGTAAAGCGGCGCGACTTTACCTTAGACACCTTACTGAAAAACACACCTATGCAGGAGCCCAATCTGTTCTCGGATTTAGGAGACGAAGCGTTCATTCCTCTGCCCGTAAAGGAATATCCAAACGTAAACTTCCTAAAACTGAGCGACAATGAGCAAAATCAACCACAACCCTGACGTACTGTCGTGCATCGCCAATCTGAGCAACGACGAGGTGTTCACGCCGCCCGATGTGGCCGGCCGCATGCTCGACATGCTGCCGCAAGAACTGTGGAGCAATCCCGACACCACGTTTCTCGACCCGGCGTGCAAGTCGGGCGTGTTTCTGCGCGAGATAGCCAAACGGCTGATAGCGGGACTTGCCGGCGCCATACCCGACCTGCAACAGCGCATCGACCACATCTTTACGCGCCAGCTTTTCGGCATGGCGATAACCGAACTTACCTCACTGCTGTCGCGCCGCTCCGTATATTGCAGCAAGAAGGCCGACGGAGCATTTTCGGTTGCCCACTTTGACACACCCCACGGCAACATCCTCTTCGACCGCACGGAGCATACCTGGCACAACGGCCGCTGCATATTCTGCGGCGCAAGCAAAGATGTCTACGACCGAGACAACCGCCTCGAAACACACGCCTATCGGTTTATACATACCGAAAAACCACAAGACTTATTCAAAATGAAATTCGACGTAATAATAGGAAACCCACCGTATCAGCTTAGTGACGGTAGCGGTGGCAGTACAGACGCAGCAATGCCTATATACAACAAATTTATAGAACAAGCAAAAAAATTAGTACCCAAATATCTTATCATGATAATTCCATCCAAATGGATGGTCGGTGGACGCGGCCTTCAATCATTCAGGAAAGACATGATGAATGATACACATATAAAACAAATCTACGATTATGAAGACGCATCATTCTGTTTTAAGGGCATTCACATCGATGGTGGAGTGTGTTATTTTTTATGGGATAAAGATTATTCCGGTATGACAAATTATATTTTACTGATAAATCAGGCAATGTTATAACGACAAAACAATACTTGAAAAACAAATATTTTGATTATGTCATAAGGGATGTACGCATCTTACCAATTTTACAAAAGACATCTGAAGGAAAAAGATTTTCAGAAATAGTTTCATCAACAAAACCATATGGAATAAGAAAATATTTATTCAATGAGCCAAAACGTTATCCTTCTTCAAACTTAAAATTTATACCATTTCCAGAAAGCGTTAAAGTATATGGAGTTAAAGGTTTAAAAGGAGGAGCAAAAAGAATAACAGGTTATGTTTCTCCACAAATAATTAGCAATAATATAGACACTGTTCAGAAATATAAAATATTTTTTACAACAAGCTATTCTACCGGAGCCGTAAATCCACCAGACCCAATCCTTAGCGAACCTAACAGTGTTTGTACAGAAACATTTTTAATGATCGGACCATTCCAGAATCAACAAGAACAGCAAAATTGCTATTCATATATGGATACTAAATTTTTCAAGATTCTTCTTTATTACGGTAAAGGAACTATGCAGGTAACTAAATCAGTGTTTAATTTAGTTCCTCTCCAAGATTTCTCTGAGCCCTGGACAGACGAAAAGCTTTACAAGAAATACGGACTTACCAAAGAGGAGATTGCGTTTATTGACTCGATGATTCGCCCCATGGAATAAATAAAAACAGAAAAACATGCCCAACGACAAATTCTTTCCCCAACGGCCGAAACTGAAACCGATGATTTACGCCTACGAAGAGCCGGGCAACAATCAGGTGCGCGGACTGCTAAAGGTTGGCTATACCGCACAACTGAGCGTACAGAAGCGCATAGAACAGCAGTTCCCGATAAAAAAGCCCGTACTCAGGCCGTATATAATAAAGGTGGAAGAATCGGCCATGAAAGCCGACGGCTCGGCTTTTACTGACAAAGACGTACACAGAGTGTTGAGGAGCAACGGCTTCTACAATCCGGGCGGAGAGTGGTTTGCATGCAGCCCCGACGACGTAAGACGGGCCGTTGAAGCACTGAGACAGGGCGAAGAGAGCGACATGTCGCGCACCGCCACGTTCAGGATGCGCCCCGAACAGCAGGCGGCCGTTGACAAGACTTCGGCCCACTTCGCCGGTTACCAAAGCGAGACGGGACGCACGCCGCACTTTCTGTGGAACTGCAAGATGCGTTTCGGCAAGACTTTCGCCGCCTATCAGCTGGCACTGAGAATGAAGTGGCAACGACTGCTGGTGCTGACATTCAAGCCCGCCGTGCGCAGCGCATGGCAGGAAGACCTTGCACAGCATACGGACTTTAAGGGATGGCAGTTCGTGGCACGCGGCGGCCTGCAGTATGAAGACATCGACAAGAGCCGGCCCTTCGTGTGCTTTGCTTCGTTTCAGGACTTTCTCGGAAAAAACAAAGCAGGCGGCATAAAAGCCAAAAACGAATGGGCGCACGCCATAAACTGGGACTGCATAATTTTGGACGAATATCACTACGGAGCGTGGCGAGACAAGGCAAAAGACCTGTATGACGCCGACGAGGAAGGCGAAGTGGAGGCCGCACGGGGCAAAGGGCAGGACGACTTCTGCGAAGACATCATGCCGCTTACCACCGGAGCATACCTTTATCTGTCGGGCACGCCGTTCCGTGCCATTAACTCCGGCGAGTTTATAGAGGAAGAGATTTTCAACTGGACTTACTCCGACGAGCAGCGGGCAAAAGAGGAATGGCAGGGCGACGACAATCCTTACGCCGCCCTGCCGCGCATGGTGATGATGACATACCAGATGCCGGCGGCAATAGAGGACATAGCAAAGAAGGGGGAGTTCAACGAGTTTGACCTCAACGAGTCTTCTCTGCCACAGGCGAAGGCGACAAGGCACAGTTCAGACATGAGGAAGAGGTAAACAAATGGCTCGCCCTGATACGCGGCGCGGCCATAGACACGGTGGTGGACAACCTGAAGGCAGGCGCAAGAAAGCCGCCCATGCCATATTCGGACAGGCGGCTGCTGGCTGTACTCAACCATACACTGTGGTTTCTGCCGAGCGTAGCATCATGCCACGCCATGCGCAACCTGCTGGCCTCGCGCGAAAACGTGTTCTATCACGACTACCGCGTAACAGTATGCGCGGGTCCCGAAGCTGGTATCGGCGCCGATGCACTGACACCGGTACTCAAAGCGATGAACACGCCCAACGCACTGGAGACTAAAACAATAACCCTGACGTGTGGCAAGCTGACCACCGGCGTGTCAGTAAAACCGTGGACGGGAATATTCATGCTGCGCAACACGACAAGCCCCGAAACGTACTTCCAGGCAGCGTTCCGCGTGCAGACTCCGTGGACAATAAAGAATCCGGACGGTCTGCATCCCAATAACGAGGAAATAATAAAACGCGAGTGCTACGTGTTCGACTTTGCACCCAACCGCGCCTTGCGGCTGATTTCTGAATACAGCTGTGCCCTGAACATCGACATCAGCACCAACCCTGAGCAGAAAGTGGCCGAGTTTATCCACTTTCTGCCCGTACTGTGTTATGACGGCAGCAGCATGAAAGCCGTCAACGCCGGCGATATATTGGACTACACCGTTAGCGGAACAACGGCAACTCTGCTGGCAAGACGCTGGGAAAGCGCAATGCTGGTGAACGTAGACAACGAGACTCTGCGGCGCCTGATGGCATCGCAAGAAGCCATGAACGCGCTGATGAACATAGAGGGATTCCGCTCACTCAACAAAGACATTGAAACCATAATAAACAAAAACGAACTCATAAACAAGACAAAACGCGAAAAAGGAGATGACATAACAAAGACAGATAAGAAAAAACTGACGGAAGAACAGAAAGAAATAAAAAGCATGCGCAAACAGATACAGGAAAAGCTGATAAAGTTCGCAACGCGCATACCCGTGTTCATGTATCTCACCGACTACCGGGAGAACTGTCTGCGTGACGTAATAACACAGCTTGAGCCGGGGCTGTTCAAGAAAGTGACGGGACTTGGCGTGAACGACTTCGAACAGCTGGTGAGTCTCAACGTGTTTAACGGCACACTGATGAATCAGGCTATATTCCAATTCAAACGGTATGAAAACGCCAGTCTTGAATACACAGGCATCAACCGTCACACAAAAGACACCCACGTGGGAGGTTTCGACACTGTTGTGACAAAAGAGGAATTTGTCAACATGGACTGATCTTTTATGACAAAAAATGATTACTTTTGCTCCGGTTAAACTATAATTTACTAACTTAAAACAACTGATGGTCACATTTTTATTGAGTTTGGTTGCCCTTGTGTTGGGCTATTTCGTTTACGGCAGAATAGTCGAGCGCGTCTTCGCACCCGACAACCGCCCCACTCCGGCGGTAAGCATGGCCGACGGGGTTGATTACGTAGTTCTGCCCGGTTGGAAAATTTTTATGATACAATTTCTCAACATCGCAGGCACCGGCCCTATCTTCGGAGCGATAATGGGGGCCAAGTTCGGCCCTTCGGCTTACCTGTGGATTGTCTTTGGTTGCATCTTCGCAGGTGCCGTTCACGACTATCTGAGCGGCATGTTGTCGGTGCGCAACGGCGGCGCGGGCCTGCCTGAGATAGTAGGACTGTATCTCGGCAAGCGCACAAAGAAGGTGATGTTGGTCTTCTCGGTGTTCCTTTTGCTGATGGTTGGGGCAGTGTTCGTATACAGTCCCGCGCTGATTCTGGGCAAGCTGTGCAGCGACTCGCTCACCTGGGTATACATCTGGTGCGTGATAATCTTCGGCTACTATTTTCTTGCCACCATGCTGCCAATCGACAAAATCATCGGACGCATCTACCCCATATTCGCCGTCGCGATGCTGTTCATGGCCGTCGCGCTGATGGTTGTGCTGTTCGTCAAATGGCCAAGCCTGCCCGAACTCACCGACGGACTTGACAACATGAATCCCAAGATGGGCACAATCTTCCCCTGTCTGTTCATCACCATTGCCTGCGGAGCTATCAGTGGATTCCATGCTACGCAAAGTCCGCTGATGGCACGGTGCGTGAAAAGCGAACGGCAAGGCAGGCCGCTGTTTTACGGAGCAATGATAACCGAGGGAGTGGTCGCACTGATATGGGCAACAGTTTCGTCATACTTCTTCTACGGAGGAGCGGCGGCCGAACTTGGCGTTCCCGCCACACTGCAGGCTCCCGAAGTGGTAACCACCGTGTCGCAAGGATGGCTCGGAGCATTCGGCGGCGCGCTCGCTATACTCGGAGTGGTGGCCGCGCCAATAACAAGCGGCGACACCGCACTGCGCAGCGCACGACTGATAATAGCCGAATTTCTGCACATAGAGCAACATTCTATTCGCAAACGCATTTACATCTGTATTCCTGTGTTCGCCTTCACGCTCGCCCTCTTGTGGTACAACATTGCCGACAGCGACGGTTTCAATATCATCTGGAACTACTTTGGCTGGGCTAACCAGACATTGACGATATTTACACTGTGGGCAATAACCGTCTATCTTACGCGCAAGCACAAGCCTTACTGGATTACGCTAATCCCTGCGATGTTCATGACTGCCATCTGCCTGGCTTTCCTGCTCGTGTCCGACACGTCGTTCGGTCTGCCCACGATAACAGGCCAAATAGCCGCAGTAGCCGCCTTCCTGATTTCCGGCATCCTCTTTGCCTTATGGCGTAAAAAGGAAATGATGAAGGACAAACAATAAATGCTGCCACAAGCCGGCAGACCGTCACCCGCCGTCACGAAGGTAATCTCATGTGCCGTAAAAGATTACCTTTGGAACGGCGGGTGACGGTCTTTTGGAAAATTACCGTAAAGTGGAATTTACGCAAATGACGGGCCTTTCTTTGCAGCCTTATACTCTTTAGGAGTGCATCCAACATGTTGCTTGAAGAATCTCTGAAAATGTTGCGGATACTGAAAACCCAGAATGTCCGCAACCTGCTTGGCACTGAGAAGAGGGTCAAGAACGGCATCTTTGGCCACTTCTATTATCTTTGCCTGAATATATTCCTTTGCGCTCCGTCCCGTTACAGCCTTTATCAAATCGCCGAAATAGTTAGGAGAAAGACATACCTTGTCGGCAAAATACTTCACGGTGGGCAAACCGTTGATACGGGCATTGCCCGAATCCCAATACTCGTTGAGCAGCCGTTCAAAACAGGCGAGAACATCGTTGTTTAAC
>CALNFG010000133.1 GCA_939792625.1 uncultured Prevotella sp. | reverse complement strand
AGTTAAAGAAGTTAGAGAAGTTATCACTCGCTTCGCTCGTTAGAAGTTAAAGCCATTAGTCAAGTAGTTAAAGAAGTTATCGCTCCCTTCGGTCGCTAAGAAGTTAAAGTCATTACCTTTCGCGGATGGCATCCAACAAGGCATTTGGCTTTAACTTCTTAGCGACCGAAGGGAGCGATAACTTCTTTAACTTCTTATTTCATTTCACCACCTTCACTGTCTTTCCCCCGGCCGTTCTCACTATGTTCAGTCCGCGTTGCGGTGCGTTCAGGCGGCGGCCGTCGGGAGCATAATATTCCGTGCGGCGCAGGCCGTCGGCATGCCGGGGGTCAACGCTATTTATGCCAGTGGTGCCGTTTTTGCCTATCGGCGCAAGCACGGCGTTTACTATGTGGCCGTCGCTCTGGTCGATGAGCATCACCACGAGGGCGGTATTGTCACGGTCGATAATGCCGTCGGGCAGGGCAAACGCCTTTGTAAACACTATCTCCTCGTCGGCCGTTATCTCCGAAGGCACGCTGCCCTCCACGCCGTAAATGTCGTCAACGTAGCCGCGTGCCACCTCGTTATACCACATCTCGTCCGCCGGCACATACCCCGGCTTATTCTCGTAGCCGCCCATCGGTCCCGAGTTTCCGCCCGAATAAGAATTGTTCTGACTGTACATCGGGTCGTCCGGTTGGTGTACGTTGTTCTCTATTATGGCGTACCCCAGTCGGTAATTGGCCCCGGTATGGTCGTCGCCAAACCACAGGCTCGTCTCCGCCGTCACCGTTCCCGCGGCCTCGTCGGTGGTCGTTTCCGCCCGCATTGCCACGAGTACGCTTTCCTCGTCAAACAATCTTTCTGCCGTTGTGATAAAGTCACTCGGGTCAACGCTTGCCTTACGGTTTACCGTGCCGCAGGGGAATCCGCCCGACCCCAGCCACCTGCCTATCGCGCTCACGTAGTCGTTGGCCATCGGGTCGCCCGAATGGGCGGCAATGCCTATTATGCGGTCGGCGTAATGATGCTTTATCGAGTCGAGCATCACGAGGCCGCGCACGCACCATCCGCACCACGTGCCCGTGCCCTCTTCGCACACCACTCGGCGCGGATAAGACGTCACGGTGCTTTCCACGGTATATCTGTCGGTGCCGCTCTCTATCCACACCGTGTATGGCGTTTCCGTATGGAAGCCGAGAGTCAGGGGCACGTCGAGGGTGAAGCTTACCGGCGCGTCGGCAGTTATCGTCTCGTCAAACTGCCTGACGAACGTCTCACCGCCGTACTCCATACCTATCGTAAAGCCGCTCACAGGCTCCTGACTGTCCGTATATGCAGTGCCGCTCACGGCGATGTCGCCCTCTACGGGCACTTTCCTGCCGAGATTCAGCCTCAGCGTCACTGCCGAATACACCCCGGCAAAGATGTCGTCGATGTACAGGCGGCTCTTGTCCGTGCTGTTGTTCACGAACGCCACGGTCACCGTCTGCCCCATGTATGCGTCAAGACTAACGCTGCGCGTTGTCCACACGGCCTCCTCCTCGTCAACGGCAAACAGCGGCGCCGAGGTATCAAAGTCGGTCACGGCGGTGCCTGCCGACGTCGATACATACACGGCATAGCCGTCGCGGTGGCTCTTGTCCGAGGCCATCGCCCGCCAACGCAGCACCGAATTGTCGCCCGTCACGGTGAACGCCGGCGTTATCATCCAGTCGTCGGCCTGTCCCGCCGGAGTGTACCACGACGTGCTGCACGCCGCTGGACTGTCGCCGCCCTTCGGCGTCTCGGTTATCCATGCCGTGCCCGGCGCAAAACCAATGTTTGCCATGCTCGACGACGGCGACAGTCCGTCGTTGTCAGTCAGAGTGAAGTCTGAAGGTATGCCGTTATCAAAATCGCACTCAAGATATGTCTGCCCCGCCGCCGGCGTCACCGTCATCACGGCAGCAGCCAGCAAAGTATATATGTGTTTCATAATCTGATAAACTTTTTTAAAGCGTTTCCATAAAACCTGAAATCTCCCGCCCCGCTTTGTTTTTAACCGGCAGGGCGGGAGAAACATTTGTCAGATTTGTACCTAAATTATTATGAAAAAAGCGTTTTCCGTCATTTCACAACCACCTTGCGCGTAGTTCCGTCGCTCATCTTCAGAATGTTGACACCCTTCTGCGGAGCAGTGAGCAGTCGTCCGTCAAGGCTGTAACGTGCAACCACTTTCACTTCTTCCGTCCGTTCGGCGTCGGTTATGCCGGTGGTTACGTTGCTGTCGCCCGTCTCCAGGTCAACCACGGCAAGCTCCGACGGAACAGAGGTTGTGCTTTTGCCCTCAATCTCGAAGTTGGCAACGATGTAGTAACCGAACTTGGTATAATCATAGTCTGAAAGATTGTCAAACACGTAAGTCATGTCTTCCTCTCCAGCCGTCACCGTGCGCAGCGGTGTCCTCACGATGTCGCCCTTCTTCAAGTTCTGCGTGAAGCTTATCTCGTCTAACATGAACGGCAGATAATTTGCGGAATAGAATCTCGACTGTATTGTCTCCGACGATACGGGCAGAGAGTATGTATCGTTGATGACACCCGTGCCGTCAGGCTGACTTTCAAAATCTATCGAATAATCTACGCCGTTTATTCTCAACATAAGCTGGTCACCTGCCGAGCCGAACGCCTTAATCCTTATACGCACTTCGTCGTCGTTGGCTACATACATTTCAGGAGTAGTAATGTCGCATATACCGTCATAAGAATAGTCGCAGCCGAGCATACCCTGCACTATGGTGTTGCCATAACCTACCCATCCCGGAGTCATGGTGTACTCGTCGAGAGGCGTGTCACTGTAATTATATAAGCCTTCCGGAACGAGCGGGTCGGTGGCGGATGTCACACTTGCGTCTATCTTGTCAAAGTTATCTTCAAGCAGTACGTAGTCCTCAATATCTTCTTCAGCCTCATACACGCCCACAAGGTTGACGTCATAGCTTGTAGCCTTAGGCACGAGATTCCAGTTTGCCGTGAACGAGCCGCGCGAATCTATGTCGGTTGCGGGCATGGCTTCCGGAGAACATACGCCGAATGCGTGATAAACGGGCGAGCCTGAGAAAGTGAACTTATAATGCGAACGTATTCCATAATAATATTCCGCATAGGGGTCAAGACCTGTGAAGGTGTACGTTGTATTGTCAGCTATGTCATAGAATGTGTACGGACTTCCTTCAACATCGGCAAACGAGTTTTCGCCTATCACACGTTCCATTGTCGAAGGACGGTTGGTCGTAATGTCGAAGTTATCTATTATTATGTATTCACCCTCATTGAGTCTTGACGGATACAGGCGTATTGCCTTGAAATTGTTGGCAAAGTCACCCAATTCGTATTCCATATCAACAGAATATCCGTCAGTAAGTCCGTAAAGATATATGTATCCCAGATTTTCCCATACATTTTCGTCTGTAAGAACATCAACGTTTAATTGTGATAACGACATCATCTCGTCTTCATTCGGGACTACCTGTTTCAGGAAGAATGTCAGCGTCTTGTATGTGGCGCCGTTCTGCGGAGTTACCAGAGTGTCGCCGTCCTGCATTATCAAGCCCCGGCTGCCGTCGGCGCCACCGTCGGGCGAAAGTTCCGTGGCGGTTATGTCCCAGTCTTCCTCCGGTATGCCGTCCTCAAAGTCTGCGGTAAAAGCTCCGTCCGTGTCCGAAGTGTAAACCTTCTTGTAAAAATCCACGTAATAGTCGTAAGCCTTGCGCACGGGCTGCCATTCCACGGTAATCTGTTTAGCCTGGAAATCTGTTACGCCTATCACTTTGGGTGACGCTATAAACGTAGGTGCCGTAGTTATTTTGATGTCGTCGATGAGTATTGCTCCCGATGTGTAAAACGCCATATAGCCGTCGTTATCTGCCGAATAGTTGTTGAAAGTAACCTTTATTTCCGTCCAGTCGCCCGTTTCGTAAAGACGCAGACTGTAATAGCCGAGGTCGTTGTCAGACGCTCCGATAGACGAATAGCCTCCGACGCAAGGCATAATGTTTATGGTCGAGCCCGAAAGGAATCCGTAAATATCCTCGCCCGTGTCAGGGTCGCTGCCCACTGCCGTCCAGTTGGGCACGGCTTTCACGCGGCATGTCACGGTTATCTCGCCCGAATAGTCGCCAAGCGGTGTCAACAGTACCGCCTGATAATTTATGTAAGGTGCTTTGAGCAACGCCGCTCCACCGGCAGAATAAACAAAGTCGCCTGCCCATGTGCCGTCTTTGGTCATCGACGGGTCGATGTATATGCCCGGCTCGAAATATGAAGATGCCAGATATTTGGTTGTGTCGGGTTGGTCCATAGTACCGGCGGTGAAGCCTGAGAAATCCTCGTCAACAAGCACGTCGGCGTTATATGTGGTCACTCTGTCAGGCGATGCTTTCAGCGGAGTAGGCGTCACGGCAGACTTTACTCTTTCTGTCAGTACCGGCTTGTTGGTCTTAACTTTGTGGAAAATCCTCTGCGGAGAGCCGGCATAGGCCGTCACACATGCCGCTGCCAATAGTAAAGTGGCTGCAGCCTTTCTGGTGTAAGCTGTAATTTTTTCCATAATCCGTGTGTTTTTTAATTAATAAATAAGGAAATTGGTTTGTTGCAAAATTAGGCGATATGTAAGCAAACTTATGGTATTTATAACAAAAATGTGTTCTGATTTCTGAAATCAGAACACATTTACATATATCAGAACAGCATTTTGTCAGTCTGAGGTATTTTTGGACACCGATTTTTTCTGATATTCGTTAGGTGTCATTCCCGTCTGTCGGCGGAACACGGCAATGAAGTTGCTGCGGCTCTTGAAGCCTACATCGGCAGCTATCGCCTGTATCGTGACATTGGCATAGTCAGGCGAAGACAGTCGGCGGCAGGCTTCGTTTACGCGATAGTTTGAAAGCATGGTACTGAAGTTGATGCCGAACACCTCGTTGACGGCTCTCGACACGGTGCGCGTATGCGCTCCGACGCCGGCCGCCAATCTGTCCAACGAGAAGTCGGGGTCATAAATATCGCCAGACGTTTCCATGTACTGCTTTATCGCATCGGCCAGTTGCAGTGTCTTATCGTCATGTTTTTCGTCCTGCGGAGCGTGTATAAGGGCATCACCGGCAGTCGCCACCGTGCCGCCACCCTTTCGTGACTTCCCGGCGGAATATCGCCTGTGCCGGTATCTCCACATCATGGCTCCTGCCACGACCACAAGCAGCACCACAGCGGCAGCCGTCATGCGGCCCAGTCTGCCGTGCAGCGAGAACATTGAGCCGTCGCCAATCACATCGGCAGGCAGGTATCTGCGCTCGATGTCGCGTAGAGCCATGTATTCGTTGTAATTCAGGGCAGAGTCGTTTATCAGAAGACTCTTTACTTTGTATTCACGGGCAGAGTCTGCCTTGCCCACTCTCAGGTACAGGTCGGACAGGGCACGGAAAGTATAGTTTCGGGCGTTCTGGTACATACCGTCGGTGGCATAAGGCTTCAGTCGCGTTATGGCATCGGCATAACGACCTGTGGCGGCAAGGGCTTTGGCTGCAACCATGTCGGGTATTATTTTGTAAAGAGCATCAAGATTCGACATTCCTATAAGGGCTGAGGCACTGTCGAGAGAAGCCACACAGTCGGTATATCTGCCACGGGCGTATGCCGTAACTCCATGATACACATAGTCAGTGTACTTACGCAGATGCGCATTTTCGGGCAGACGGTTACGGCCGAAATCATCCAGTTCGTCCTTAATCGCATCAAAATTACCGCTCATTGACTGTGTGGATATGAGTTCGAGCAAAGCCTGTCTGTAAATATAATGGTCGCCCAAACGCTTTCCCTCATAGAAAGCCTTGCGGCAGAGCCTGTTTCTCATCACCGAGTCGCCAAAGAGTATGTGTATATCAGACAAGTTTACGTATATGTAAGGCTTAATGTAATCCAGTTTTTCCTCTTGCGCCGCCTTCAATGCCTTGACGAGATAGCTGTATGACAGATTGTAGTCTTGCAAATGGTAGTAGGCTATCGCTCCCACATTGGTCATGGCCTCTATACTTACCCGCTTGTCGCTGTCGGTCATGTTGACGTTGTAACGGTTGGCAATGGCCGTGTAATAAGCAAACGCACTGTCTTCATGATGAGCAGTAATGGCAGTGAGGGCTTTGGCGTAAATGTCTCTGACGCTCATACCCGCCAACTGTTTGTAGAAACGGCTGTCATACTGCCGCGCCTCCCTGCCCATGCTCACGACGCACGCCAGGAATGCCGCCACAAACGCGGCAACCGTCCGCATAAATGCGCCGCGGCACTGGGCGCAATGATGTTCTGCCGATGTATTACGGATATACAAGTTCATTGACACATGTCTTAAATTCTTAGATACGGCTGCCGGCAGCACGCGCGGCGCTGATTCTGCGGCGCTGCCTGACCTAATGTTCCGACAAAAATACTTTAAAAAAAGCGAAAATCAAAATATCGGTGTGAAAAATTTACCTTATCCGCCTCGCCGGGTCTGCCTCCCCCGTCACCTTTTTATATATATGCGTTATCGGCAGCTTATCTTTCGGGCTGCAAAAGGTAAGCTTCCGCCCCGTAAAACATAACCTTTCGCGCGGCAAAAGACAAGCTCCCTGAAAAGGTCTGATTATCACACGTTTCCGGAAATGACGGCTCGGGGACAAAATTTTTTCAGAAAGTCTGTAATATTTTCATTCTGTAAGCATTTCAAACGATTATGCTTACAATCATCACTCAAAACACGGCTTTTATTCATCATACTGTAAGCAAACGGCAAAGGGGCGGCAAATAATTGTCATTTAATCGCCTTTTATTTCTTCAAAAA
>CALNFG010000132.1 GCA_939792625.1 uncultured Prevotella sp. | reverse complement strand
GATGGATGGGAAGGACCGGGAGGACCGGAAATAGTGGTAACGGCGGAGTAAATATTGATGAAGGTAAATAAAAAATGTGTGTCTGAAATACTTATTTGTTTGTGGTATTCAGACACACATTTTGTTTGTTGGATATGGTATTGTCGATATTGAGGTCGGACTACATTTGGGGGATAGGCTGTATGTTGAAGCCTTTTGCCAGTCCGCCGGCACTTGTTTCTTTGTAAAGTGACGGTATGTCATGGCCGGTTTGTTTCATGACATACACAACTTTATCGAATGACACGCGGTGATTGCCGTCAGAGAATGCCGAGTAAAGGTTGGCATCAAGGGCACGTGTGGCAGCAAATGCGTTTCGCTCGATGCATGGTATCTGTACGAGGCCGCAGACAGGGTCGCATGTCATGCCGAGATGATGTTCAAGTCCCATTTCGGCTGCATATTCTATCTGTGAGGGGCTGCCACCGAACAGCTGGCAGGCGGCGCCTGACGCCATGGCGCATGCTACTCCTACTTCGCCCTGGCAGCCGACATCGGCTCCTGATATTGATGCGTTTTGTTTTACGATGTTGCCGATCAGTCCGGCTGTTGCCATGGCATGAAGTATGCGGGTGTCGTTGAAGTTATGGCCGCGGGACAGGTGGTACAGTACAGCCGGAAGTACACCGCAGGAACCGCATGTGGGTGCGGTGACGATTGTGCCTCCCGAGGCATTCTCCTCGCTTACGGCAAGTGCGTAGGCATAGACAAGGCCGCGTGTCTGGAGCGATTGTTTATAGCCTGAGGCCTTGACATAGTACGTCGGAGCCTTTCTTGCTAGATTGAGCGGGCCCGGCAGCCGCCCTTCATGATTGATGCCGCGTTCGACTGCGGCCTGCATTGCCCGCCATGCTTCCATCAGATAGTCCCATATATCGCTTTCTTCGCGGAGGTCGACATATTCCCAGTAGCTGTGACCGGTGTCTTCGCACCATTTCATGATTTCAGACAGCGAGTTCATCTCATATACTTCTGGAGTGTCAAATGAGTCATTGTTTTTTCCTTCAGACAGTGCCCCGCCTCCGGTGCTGTAAACGGTCCATTCGTCGCTCACGTTGTGAGCATTGTCAAAGGCTGTGAACTTCATGCCGTTGGGATGGAACGGCAGGAAAACGTCGGGCTGCCAGTTGATGGTCACCGGTGCGGTGGGCTGCAGCACTTCGTTGATGGCCACATCGGTCATGTGGCCTTTGCCTGTCGCAGCCAGGCTGCCGTATAGTGTCACTTCAAATGCGGCAGCGTCACGATGTCTGTCGAGAAACAGTTTTGCCGCTTTTTGCGGCCCCATGGTGTGGCTGCTTGACGGGCCTTTGCCAATTTTGTATAATTCTCTCAAAGATTTCATATCTGTCTGTCTTTTTGATTATTCATGTCGCAAAGTTAGTTTAAAATCAGCAGAAAAACAAGGGTATGGCATACAATTATTATCCGGGTCAATCACAATATGCCGGCGATTTGCCATTGCCGTGTCCGGCATGTTGCGGACGTGCTTGTAACGTGCTGATATTCAGGCGTGTCACAAGAGGTAACCTTTTGGTCTGCAAAAGACCGTCTTTGGCGTTGCAAAAGCTTACCTTTCGTGAGGCAAAAGATAAGCTTTTGCAGAGGCGGGCGCAAACGGCTGTCACGGCAGTGACAGGACGCGGATATGGAAAAAGTGAAAAACATTTTGTGTAAAATGATGTTTTTCGCCTGAAAATCATTATTTTTGCAAAACAGGACAGGCGCAGGTGCCGCATTATTTTATGGTCAATCCGGTAGAGACGGTATGTGGAATATGAGACGGTTGCTGGTGTGGCTCGGCCGTATGCGCCACAGCAGGGGATTTGGTGTACAGTCGCCGTGGGCTTACCGCATGGTGCGGTATGTCATAAACGAGCATTGGCCGTATTATGCCTACGGCGAGCTGACAGCGGCACATCCGTCACTGGATAAACGCACACGCAGGCTGTGCGAGCTTGTTTTCCGCCTGACCAACAGCGTGCAGCCGCGGCGTGTAGTGGCTTTCGGCCCCGTCGGGGCTGCTTACGGCAGTTATGTCAGGGCCGGTTGCCGGCGTGCCGAATATTTGCCGATACCTTCAGGGGGCTGTCTTGACGGGATGTCGGGTGCTGACATGGCCGTGATGTCGCCTTGCGGAGACATAGCCTCGGCTTTCACACGTTTCAGCCGCGATGCCGGCGACGGCTCTGTGGCTATGCTCATTGACATACGCCGCGACAAGTCGGTGCGCCGTCTGTGGCGCGAAGTGGCGGCGGGCATGCCGGGCGTGGTTACGTTTGATTTGTATTATTGCGGGCTCGTGTTTTTTGACAAGAAGCGTTACAAACAGAATTACATCATAAACTTTTAAATTTTGGCAGCTATGAAAATAACAAAGGTATATACCAAGACCGGCGACGAGGGAATGACCAGTCTTGTAGGCGGCGTGAAAGTGAAGAAGACCAACGCACGGATAGAGGCTTACGGCACGGTTGACGAACTCAGTTCGCAGCTCGGCCTGCTGGCATCATTCATGAAGGACGGTCCGGATAAAAACCTGATTTACAGGATACAGCGCAACTTGTTCACGCTCAGCTCGTATCTTGCCACGGACAAGACGAAGACCCAGCTGGCGCCGTCGTACACGCTCGATGCGGGCGAGGTGACCGTACTTGAACACGAGATTGACACCATCGTGGCCGGCATACCTCAGCAGACGGCCTTCATTCTGCCCGGCGGCTCTCACGAGGCAGCCCTCGCCCATGTGTGCCGCACGGTGTGCCGCCGTGCCGAGCGCAGAATATTCTTCCTTGCCGAAAGCACGGATATTGACCCCGAAGTGTTGCAGTATGTCAACCGCCTGTCTGACTATTTGTTTGTCCTCGCGCGGAAATTAAACTTTGTTGACGGTGTGAGAGAAAAAACATGGCAGAAATCTTGCGAATAAGAAAAAATATATTACTTTTGTGGGCGATTAAAAACACGTAAAAATATAAGGTTATGTATTGGACACTTGAATTAGCTTCAAAACTTGAAGATGCGCCCTGGCCCGCTACGAAAGACGAGCTGATTGACTATGCCATCCGCTCGGGTGCGCCCCTGGAAGTGCTGGAAAACCTGCAAGAGATAGAAGACGAAGGCGATGTCTACGAAAGCATCGAAGATATATGGCCTGACTATCCCACGAAAGAAGATTTCCTGTTCAACGAGGACGAATATTGACCCGAAAGCGCAAGAATGACAGCCTTCAGGGATGAAAAGTTAAGAATCAAGCAAAATGTCGGGGCGGCAGGATTGCCGCGGATGAGATCTTGCTTGGTTCTTAACTTGTTTTACGCCGCTGTGCGGGCAACCTTTATTTTCCTTAATTATTGATGCCTGACGCTTAATAATCGGTACTCTTCCGCAATAAAACACGGCGGGGTGCGTTATATTGTCGTGCGAAGACGTCTTTTCATCATAATGACCGTGTTGCTGTTCGCCGTCCAAAGGGCCGGCGCACAGTATGATGTGTCGTTCAGCCACTATTGGGACCTTGAGTCATACTTCAACCCCGCATCCGTAGGCAAACAGCAGAAACTTAACATCGCCGCGGTGTATGCGCTGAGTTTCGCCGGGTTTGAGAATAATCCGCGCTCGATGTACGTCGGCGCGGACATGCCTCTGTATTTACTGAAGAATTATCATGGTGTGGGCGTGTCGCTGCTCAACGACCAGATAGGTTTGTTCACCCACCAGCGTCTGGCTCTGCAGTATGCCTACAAGCACCGCCTTTTCGGCGGCATGATAAGCGCCGGCGTACAGTTGGGCATGCTCAGCGAGGGCTTCGACGGCTCAAAGCTTGATATTGAAGATTCGAGCGACCCGGCCTTTTCCACATCCGATGTCAACGGCAGTGCTTTCGACATAGGCTTCGGCCTGTATTATCTGCGCGGTCCGTGGTATGTCGGCCTGTCGGCACAGCACATCACGTCGCCGCTCATAAATCTCGGTGAAACCAACGAATTGCAGATAGACCCTACGTTTTATTTGACCGGAGGATACAATATTAAGCTGAGAAATCCGTTTCTTACTATACATCCGTCTGTCCTCGTGAGGACCGACGGCGTGGCGTGGCGTGGCGACGTGTCGGGCCGGCTGGTGTATACCAACGACAAAAAGATGCTTTACGGAGGACTGTCGTACAGTCCGACCAATTCGGTAACGGTACTTGTCGGCGGCAATTTTCACGGCGTACACATAGGCTACAGTTATGAGGTGTACACCTCGGCCATAAGCGTAGGCAACGGCAGCCACGAGCTTATAATCGGTTATCAGACAGACATAAACCTTTTCAAGAAGGGACGTAACAAACATAAAAGTGTGAGAATACTATAAGTATATGAAGAAAACAGTAATATTATTGGCACTCGGCTTTATGGTGGCGGTAACGCTCAGCGGATGCTTCGGCGGCCGCATGGCCTCGTCGTCGGGGCGTGGCGGCGAAGTTGTGGGCGTAGGCGGAAAGAGCTTCACCGAGCCGACACCTTACGGGATGACCATGATAAAGAGAGGATTCCTCAAGATGGGTCTTGAGAAAGATGACTCGTTGTGGGGCAGGCAGATACCGGCAAGAGAGATATCTGTTGACGGATTCTGGATGGACGAGACGGAAGTGACCAACTCAGAGTACAAGCAGTTTGTGTTCTGGGTGCGCGATTCCATCCTCAGGACACGTCTGGCCGACCCCGCTTACGGAGGTGATGAGACATATATGATAACCGAAGACAAGAACGGTGACCCCGTGACGCCCCATCTTAACTGGAAAAAGGCTCTGCCGCGCAAGCCCAATGAGGACGAGCAGAGAGCCATCGAGAGTCTGTATGTCACCAATCCGGTTACCGGTGAGAAGATGCTTGACGCCAGTCAGATGAACTATCGTTATGAGGTTTACGACTATACGGCGGCCGCCCTGCGCCGTAACCGTCTCGACCCGTCGCAGCGCAATCTCAACACCGATGTTACCGTTGACCCCGAGGAAGTGGTGATGATATCTAAAGACACTGCCTACATCGACGATGAGGGACGCATCGTTCGCCAGACCATCGACCGCCCTCTCAGCGGTCCGTGGGACTTTCTCAACACATACATTGTCAATATATATCCTGACACGACATGCTGGGTGAACGATTTTGTCAATTCGGATAACGAAGTGTACATGCGCCAGTATTTCAGCAGTCCCACATATAACGACTATCCTGTGGTCGGCGTTACCTGGGAGCAGGCCAATGCCTTCTGTGCCTGGCGTACTGACTATCTGCTTAAAGGTCTCGGCGGCGAAGCCAAGTACATACAGCGCTACCGTCTGCCCACCGAGGCCGAATGGGAGTATGCCGCCCGCGGCAAGGAAGGCTCTGAATTTCCGTGGGAAGAAGTCAACGTCAAGAACGAAGACGGTTGTTTTTATGCCAATTTCAAGCCCGATCGCGGCAACTATACCGAAGACGGCAACCTTATAACAAGTCGTGTGGGGCTGTTTTCGTCAAACTCTAACGGACTTTATGACATGGCCGGCAACGTGGCCGAATGGACAAGTACCACTTACACCGAAGCCGGTATCGACGCCATGAACGACCTTAATCCGGAGCTGAAATACAATGCGGCCAAAGAAGACCCGTACCGCCTCAAGAAGAAGAGCGTGCGCGGAGGCTCGTGGAAGGACCCTGAGTCATACATACGTTCGGCATGGCGTACATGGGAATACCAGAATCAGCCGCGCTGCTATATAGGCTTCCGCTGCGTGAGAAGTCTGGCCACCACAACAAGTACAAAACAAAAAGGGAGGAAGAAAAGATAATGACTGAGTACAGTAAATATAACATCATCTACCGTTTGCAAAAATGGTTGGACAGCGTTCCGGGACAGACATTCCTTAATTACGCTTACAGTTGGGGTGCGTCTATCGTGATTCTCGGCGCACTTTTCAAGTTGACCCACCTGCCCGGAGCAAATATCATGCTTTATTTCGGTATGGGCACGGAGGCCATAGTGTTCTTCATTTCGGCTTTCGACCGTCCTTTCGACAAGACAGCCATAGGCAAAGACCTGCCCACTCATGTTGGCAATGACGAGCCGGAGGATGAAGAGGCTGAAGTTGTCAGTGCGGCCGGCGATGCTCAGGCCGTGTCGGGTGTGGGCGTGCCGTCAGGTATGGTGGCTTATGTCGGTCCGTCTTCGGGACAGGCCGTGGCTGGCGGAGACACTCCTGTTGCAGGCCTGTCCGACGGCGGAGGAGCGGCTGTTGCGGCTGGGCCGGCATCGGGCACCGTGGCAGGTGTAGCCGCCGAGGGTATGCAGCCTGTGCAGGTTTCCGCCCAGGCAGTGCCCGCATGGGTTACTGCACAGCAGCAGATGTCGCCGGAGATTGAAGAGGCCACAGGCAATTATGTGGAAGAGCTGAAGAGACTTACCGAGATGCTGGCCAAGGTTTCAGAGCAGAGCGCCAGACTTACGCGTGATTCAGAAGAGATGGAGAATCTCAACCGTACGCTCACCGGTATCTGTAAGGTATATGAAATGCAGCTCAAGGGGGCAAGTTCGCAAATCGGCACTATTGATGAAATCAACGAGCAGTCGCGCAAAATGGCTTCGCAGATAGAACAGCTTAACAAGATTTATACCCGTATGATTGAGGCCATGACAGTAAACATGCGTGCCACCACGGTCAACGGGACCAACGTTGAAGGATAAGACATAATGGCAATAAAGAAAAGACCGGTATCTCCCCGCCAGAAGATGATCAATCTCATGTATGTCGTCTTGATGGCAATGCTTGCGCTCAACGTTTCGACGGAAGTGCTTGAGGGCTTTTC
>CALNFG010000131.1 GCA_939792625.1 uncultured Prevotella sp. | reverse complement strand
ACCGCAAAACTCGCCGGAACAGAGCGCGGCATCACCGAGCCTACTCCTACATTCTCGGCTTGCTTCGGACAGGCATTCCTCGAGCTGCATCCTACAAAGTATGCAGAGGAGCTGGTTAAGAAGATGGAGAAGAGCGGAGCAAAGGCATATCTGGTAAACACAGGCTGGAACGGAACAGGCAAGCGTATCTCTATCCGCGACACACGCGGCATCATCGACGCCATACTGAACCACTCTATCGACGCTGCCCCGACGAAGACGATTCCTTACTTCAACTTCGTTGTGCCCACACAGCTCGAAGGCGTTGACCCGGGCATCCTCGATCCGCGCGACACTTACGCTGACGCAAGCCAGTGGGAAGAGAAGGCTAAGGACCTGGCCGGACGCTTCATCAAGAACTTCAAGAAGTATGAAAGCAACGAGGCCGGTAAAGCTCTCGTAGCTGCAGGACCGAAACTCTAAAATATAGCACACCAAATAAAAAAAGGCCGCGCCCGCAAAGCGCGGCCTTTTTTTATTTGGTGTGGGGTTATATGGTTGTGGGGTTATGTGGTTTTACGGTTGTCGGTATTTTAATAATGGTCATTTATGGTAACCCACAACCCTATAACCCACAACCCTATAACCCACAACCCTATAACCCCACACCCTCACAACCCCACTTTGACTTATATCAAAAAATAAACTTTGCGGAGCAAAAAATACAGCTTATATATTGCGCATTTGTACACTTATCTGTATATTTGCACCCGTATTCGTGAGAATATGTTTTTCATAGGTTAGTAGTTTGATAGATTTTAAGGTAAAGATTATGTTATTAGATTTTGAAACAACAACCGTGCTGGCGTTGGCCCTTGTAATGGTTGAGTGAATGATATCATCACATCCGTTGACACCAACATGAGTTAAGAAAGTTTTTAAAAGGCAGGCATGAGTGACTCACCCCTGCCTTTTTTCGTTTTATAATGTATTTGTATGCGGCCAATGCGCCGGCCTGCGCACAAAGCCTCATGCCGACGTGTGCCAGACATTCACAAAATCATTTAAAAATCATTTTAATGTCTATAAAAAAGCCCAATTTCAAAGTATTTTAGACAATAAAGGAGATAAAAGACGTTCTATTTAAGGAATTCTGATTAAATTTGCAGCTAAAAACATAATAAGTGGAAAGAATGAGAAGGATTGTCAAACCTTTCGTCATATTGTTCTCTGCAGTAATCCTTATGGCTTCATGCCTGAGCAACGACGACAATTATAACAACATTATCTATTATGATGATACGGCGATAACGGCGTTTTCACTCGGAACACTCAACTGCACCGTATGGACAACATCGTCGACGGGCGAAGACAGTTCTTATGTTGACGAGCTTGAGGGCAGCGCGTATGACTTTTACATAGACCAGCTGGCACGCGAGATTTACAACCCCGACTCGTTGCCGAAAGGCACGGACGGCGCCCACGTATTGTGCAATATTTCGACCAAGAACGGCGGCATTGTGGGCGTTGTCTACAAAGACGCCTCGGGCAACGACTCGATAGTGAACTTCAGCAGTTCCGACTCGATTGACTTTACCGAGCCGCGCGAGTTCCGCGTGTATTCGTTCGGCGGCGGCTCATACCGCTCGTACAAGGTCAGTGTCAACGTACACAAGGAAAATCCCGACTCGTTCAACTGGCACAACACGGCCACCCTGCCCGAGCTTGCCTCGCTGCGTGGCGGCATGCGTGCAGTGACGCTGGACGGTCGCCTGCTGGTGTTCGGCAGCGACGGAACGTCTACCGTCACATACGCCACGACGCTGCCCGACGGCAACGCATGGACACGCATTGAAAACGGCACGGCGCTCGACGCCGACGCTTACCGCAACGTGATAACGACGGGCAGCGCGCTGTATACGATCAGCGGCGGACAGGTCATGATGTCGGCAGACGGCTCGGCATGGCAGCCCGTGAGCGCTTCGGCACCGCGCCATCTGCTCGGCGCCGGCCGCGAGAAACTTTACGGCATAGGGGCCGACGGCCTTTTTGCCGTTTCTTCAGACGGCGGTGCCACGTGGAGTGCCGACGCCATGAGGGGTGACGCAGACATGATGCCCGCAGACAATTTTTCGCTTGCCTGCATGAAGCTCGGAACTGACGACGAGGCCGAGACGGTGATTGTCGTCGGCACGCGCTCGTCAGACGCTCATGCCGAAGACTCGTCCGCAGTGGTGTGGAACAAGATAGAAGAATACTCACCCTACTCGCAGCAGCACTCGTGGCTGTTCGGCAGCGAGGACAACGGCTGCAGGCTGCCTGCGCTGACGGGACTGAGCATGATGGCCTGCGGTGATGTGATTGTGGCTTTCGGCGGACGCGGACTTGGCACAAGCACGGCCGAGCCTTTCGCACACATCTACGTGAGCGAGGACAACGGCCTGACGTGGCACTCCGACACGTCATATACTCTGCCCGAAGGTTTTGACAACGGCGGCGGCGACGTCTTTGCGGCCACTGCCGATGACGATAACTACATCTGGATAATAAGCGGCACAGACGGACAGGTGTGGCGCGGCCGGCTCAACAGGCTCGGCTGGACCGAAAACCAGACGTCGTTTACCGAATGACCTTTACTCGTACCATAATAATTAAGTGACACACGCCGACATGATCAGGACATTCTTGCTTATCCTCGTTACGGCTCTCGCGCCGCTTTGGGCCACTGCCCAAGACGAGTACGAGTACAGGATGGAGATTGGTGTGGGTGCGGGCATGGTGAGCTATGAGGGCGACTTCAACGGCAGCGTGGTGAAAAACATGAAGCCTTCGGCCTCGTTCATCCTGAAGCGTGTGCTTAATCCGTACATGGCTCTGAAGCTCGACGTGATGTACGGTACGCTTAGCGGAAGCTCTGCCGACGTGCAGACATGGTATCCGGAATATGCGGACAACCCCGTGGACTTCAGCAACACGCTGGTCGACTTCGGGGTGACTTACGAGTACAACTTCTGGCCTTACGGCACGGGACGCGAGTACAGGGGAGCCAAACGCTTGACTCCTTTCGTCTTTTTGGGCATCGGCGGCACATACGTCAAGGCCGGCGAGAGCGTCTTTACTGCCAATATCCCTTTGGGACTGGGCGTGAAATATAAAATAGGCAAGAGGCTCAACCTCGGTCTCGAATGGGCCGCACACTTCTCGCTGAGCGACAAGCTCGACGGCGTGGCCGACCCTTACGGCATAGAAAGTTCGGGCCTGTTCAAGAACACTGACTGCTATTCGGCTCTGAAGCTCACTCTGACTTACAGCTTCATGCCAAAATGTAAAATATGCAACAAGGATGACTATTGACACTAAAATCGACATGGACCGCATACCGCGGCACATCGCAATCATCATGGACGGCAACGGCCGTTGGGCGACAGAACGTGGCAAACAGCGCAGCTACGGCCATCAGGCCGGAGTGGACACCGTGCGCAAGATTACGTCAGAGTGTACAAGACTGGGCGTGAAGTACCTTACTTTATATACGTTCTCGACAGAAAACTGGAACAGACCCGCCGACGAGATAGCCGCGCTGATGGGCCTTGTGCTGACGTCGCTCGAAGACGAGATTTTCATGAAGAACAATGTGCGCTTCCGCGTGATAGGCGACATGGACCGGCTGCCGGCCGAAGTGCAGGCCAAGCTTCAGGAGACAATGGACCACACCCGGGGCAACACGACGATGACCATGATAGTGGCCCTGAGCTATTCGTCGAAGTGGGAGATAACCAGAGCCGTAAAAGAAATAGCGGCCGGCGTGAAGGACGGCAGCATAGGCGTTGACGACATCGACGAGGACATGATTTCGGCTCACATGCAGACCAGCTTCATGCCCGACCCCGACCTGCTGATACGCACCGGAGGCGAAGTGCGCATCAGCAACTACCTGCTGTGGCAGATAGCTTATTCGGAGCTGTACTTCTGTGACACTTACTGGCCCGATTTTGACGAAGAATGTCTGCATAAGGCCATCGCGAGCTACCAGAGCCGGCAGAGACGTTTCGGCAAGACGGAGGCGCAAGTGGAAAACGAGGAATAAATATAGACAAGCAAGAGACAAGATGAACAAGATAAAAGGATGCTTAATGCTGCTCGCCGTACTGATGCTGTGCGGTAGTGCCGCGGCTCAGGATAAGATTGTCAACCCTGCCATATCTTATGCCGGAACGCCGCGCACGGGATATATCGCCGGCATGGCGGTGTCGGGTGTCGAGGGATACGAGGACTACATGCTCACGGGCATATCAGGCCTTTCGATAGGCCAGAAGATACAGGTGCCCGGCTCTGAAATATCTGACGCCGTGAAAAGATACTGGAGGCACGGACTGTTCTCGAAGGCACAGATAGCCGTCGACTCGATTGTGGGTGACAGCATATACCTGCACTTCTATCTTGCGTTGCGTCCGCGGGTGTCGACCATCAACTACGTGGGCGTGAAGAAGTCTGAGAAAGAAGACCTCGAGGCCAAGCTCGGACTGCTGAAGGGCATACAGATAACTCCCAACATGATTGACCGCGCCAAGCTGCTGGCCAAGAACTATTTTGACGACAAGGGTTACAAGAACGCTGAAGTGAACATCATGCAGCGTGAGGACGTGGCCGGCAAGAATCAGGTGATACTCGACATCATCATCGACAAGAAGGAGAAGATGAAGGTGCGCCGGATCATACTCGTGGGCAACAAGGAACTTGACGACAAGGCCATAAAGGGCGGACTGATAAAGAAAGGTGCTTTCAAGAAACTGCACGAGGCGGGCAAGTTCTCGTCGTTCCTGAAGTCGAAGAAATACACGCCCGAAAGATATGAAGAAGACAAGAAAAACCTCATCGACAAGTATAACGAGCTGGGTTTCCGCGACGCGGTGATAGTGCGCGACAGCGTATGGAACGTTGACGACAAGCATGTCAACATACTCATCGAGGTGGACGAAGGCAAGAAATACTACATCCGCAACATAACGTGGGTGGGCAACACGGTGTTCTCGAGCGAATATCTCGAACGTATACTCGGCATGAAGAGCGGCGACGTGTATAACCAGAAGCTCATGAACAAGCGACTCACGGAAGACGAAGACGCCGTGGGCAACGAGTACTGGAACCGCGGCTACCTCTTTTACAGTCTTGATCCGACGGAGGTCAACATCGTGGGCGACTCGATAGACCTCGAGATGAGGATAACCGAAGGCATGCAGGCACGCATCAGCCACGTGCGCATCAACGGCAACACCCGCCTGTACGAGAACGTCGTGCGCCGCGAACTCCGCACGAAGCCGGGCGACCTCTTCTCGCGTGAGGCCATCATGCGTTCGGCCCGCGAGCTTGCATCAATGGGCCACTTCGACCCCGAGCAGATAAATCCCGTGCCGCATCCCAATCCCGAGGAAGGCACTGTCGACATAGACTATGACCTCGTGCAGAAGTCGAACGACCAGATAGAGTTCTCGCTCGGTTGGGGACAGACGGGCGTCATAGGCCGCATCGGACTGAAGCTGAACAACTTCTCGATGGCCAACCTCTTCAACAAGAACAAGGAACACCGCGGCATTCTGCCCGTGGGCGACGGCGAGGTGCTGTCCATAAGTGCCCAGACCAACGGTACCTACTACCAGTCGTACAGCACGTCTTACTCCACCAACTGGTTCGGAGGCAAGCGCCCGATACAGTTCACCGTCGGTGCATACTTCTCTAAGCAGACCGACGTGTCGAGCAATTACTACAACTACGGATACATGAACAATTATTATAACTACCTTTACGGCTACGGAAACAGTTATAATAATTATTACGAAAACTTCTATGACCCGAGCAAGTATGTCAAGCTGGTCGGTGTCTCGCTCGGCTGGGGCAAGCGTCTGCGCTGGCCCGACGACTACTTCCAGCTCTCTGTCGAGCTGGCCTACCAGCGCTACATGCTGAAGAACTGGCGTTACTTCATCGTGACCAACGGTAACTGCAACAACCTCAATCTCGGCGTGACGCTCTCGCGTGTGTCCACCGACAACCAGCTCTACCCGCGCCGCGGCTCCGAGTTCATGACCTCGCTCACTGTCACTCCGCCCTGGTCGCTGTGGGACGGAAAGGATTACAAGGCTCTCGATGCCATCTATCAGGAGGAGGCCGCCAACGGTCAGTCGGGCTCCGAGCGTGCCATTGCGGTGCAGCGCGAGCGCTATCGTTGGATTGAGTACTACAAGTGGAAGTTCCGTGCGAGAACGTTCACGGCTCTTTCAAACAGCCAGAAGTGCTTCGTGCTGATGACCCGTGTTGAGTTCGGTATCCTCGGAGCTTACAACAAATACAAGAAGTCGCCGTTCGAGACATACTACATGGGTGGCGACGGTATGAGCGGATACTCCACGGGATATGCCGAAGAGACCATCGGTCTGCGCGGATACGACAACGGAAGCCTGACGCCTTACGGCTATGAAGGCTATGCCTACGACCGCTTCACGCTCGAGCTGCGTTACCCGTTCCTGCTGGGCAACACCACCATCTACGGTCTGGGCTTCCTTGAGGCCGGTAACGCATGGAACAACACCAAAGACTTCAACCCCTTCGACATGAAGCGTTCGGCCGGTATCGGTGTGCGCATCTTCCTCCCGATGGTCGGCCTGATGGGTATCGACTGGGCCTACGGCTTCGACGAGGTGTTCGGACGCAGGGGCGGCAGCCAGTTCCACTTCATTCTCGGACAGGAATTCTAAGCAAATTAACAATTGAAAATGCCGTAGGGCCGGTCTGTTATGTGTGTGAGGTATGTCCGGCCCGTCGGCTTATAAAAAGAAAGGAGAACAATTTATGAGAAAGTTTATCATTGCGGCAGTGTTGGCACTGGTGGCTACCACGGCCGGCGCACAGAAGTTCGCGCTCATCGACATGGAATACATCCTTAAGAACATTCCGGCCTACGAGCGTGCCGACGAGC
>CALNFG010000130.1 GCA_939792625.1 uncultured Prevotella sp. | reverse complement strand
CAGGCAAGAAAGTTTCGACCTCGAAGACGAATACTACGACCTCGAAGGATTCTGACAACATACACCCGTGCCTGGTAAACACAACTGAAGACAATGAGCAACGGATTACTGCTGTGGGCAGACGACGAGATAGAACTGCTCCGCGCACATATACTATTTCTTGAGAAAAAAGGATACGACGTGGTGACCGTAACCAACGGTACCGACGCCATAGACCAGTGCAGGCAAAAGACTTTCGACCTGATACTGCTTGACGAAATGATGCCCGGACTGAGCGGACTCGAAACTCTGCAGCAGATCAAGGAAATATCACCCGCCACACCAGTGGTAATGGTCACAAAGAGTGAGGAGGAGAACATCATGGACCAGGCAATAGGCTCAAAGATAGCCGACTATCTCATCAAGCCGGTCAACCCCAACCAGATACTGCTCTCGCTGAAAAAGAACATTCACCAAAAGGAGATTGTCACCGAAGTGACCCAAAGCGGATACCAGCAGAGTTTTCAGGACATAGCCGCACAGATTAGCAGCTGCAAGACATACCAGGACTGGACCGACGTGTACAAGCGGCTGGTGCATTGGGAACTGGAACTGAGCGGCACCGACAGCAACATGACAGAAATGCTCAGGATGCAGAAAGAAGAAGCAGACAACGGCTTTGCCAAATACATCAAGGCACATTACATGGACTGGATGGACGAGATAAGCAGCGCACAGACAGTGCCCGCACCCGCCGCATCAAAGCTGAGACAGGCTCACGCCGGCATGCACAAGCCGCAACCTAAAAAAGAGGAACGCCCACTGATGAGCATCGACATATTCAAGAAAAAGATATTCCCGCTGCTCGATGCCGGCGAGAAAGTGTTCCTCATCGTCATCGACAACTTCCGCCTAGACCAGTGGCGCATGCTGGCGCAAGAGATTGGCGACATGTTCGACATCGACGAACAGACATACTTCAGCATTCTGCCAACGGCCACACAGTATGCACGCAACGCGATATTCAGCGGACTGATGCCCGTGAAAATAGCCGAGATGTTTCCCGAACTGTGGGTCGACGAAGACGAGGAAGAAGGCAAAAACCTGAACGAAGGACCGCTCATCAAAACCCAACTGGCACGCTTCCGCAGGCACGACACGTTCTCTTACTACAAAATAAACGATTCCGGCGGAGCCGACAAATACCTCCGGACGTTCAACAGTCTGAAAGAAAACAGCCTGAACGTACTCGTGATAAACTTCATAGACATGCTGAGCCATGCACGCACGGAGTCGAAAATGGTACGCGAACTGGCCAACAACGAGTCAGCCTACCGCAGCATAACACTCAGCTGGTTTCGCCATTCGGTGCTGGCCGACCTGTTCAAACTGCTCGCCCAGAGCGACTACACCGTTGTGATAACCACCGACCACGGCAGCATACGGGCCTCAAAACCGGTAAAAATAATAGGCGACCGCAACACAAACACTAACCTGCGCTACAAACTGGGCAAAAACCTTAACTATAACCCGAAGGAAGTGTTCGTCATAAAAGAGCCTCATCGTGCCATGCTGCCGGCCCCCAACCTCAGCACGTCGTACGTCTTTGTCACGGGCGACTCGTTCTTTGCCTACCCCAACAACTACAATTACTACGTGTCTTACTACAAAGACACATTCCAGCACGGCGGCATATCACTGGAAGAAATGATAGTACCGCTGGTGACAATGAGAGTGAGAAAACGATGAAATATCAGAACAATATGGAAATAACAATCAACAATCTTGAATCCATCGGCCTCGCCGCCCGCCGGTTTGTCGACAATATGGGGCGCGGCCGTGTGTTTGCCTTTTACGGCAAGATGGGTGCCGGCAAAACCACATTCATCAAGTCCGTATGCGAATGTCTAGGCGTTGCAGACGTGATAACATCGCCAACGTTCGCCATCGTCAACGAATACACGTCTGAAACGAGCGGAGACACTGTTTATCACTTCGACTTTTACCGCATAAAAAAGATAGAGGAAGTCTACGACATGGGGTATGAAGAATACTTTTACAGCGGCAGCCTCTGCTTCATAGAATGGCCCGAACTGATAGAAAGTCTCCTGCCCGACGATGCCGTTAAAGTCACAATCGAAGAGAACGGAGACGGCTCGCGCACCGTAAGTTTCTGAATAAATTTAGGGTACTGCCGTATATAATCACCTGAATCCATTGATTATATATCCATTATCCGCCAAATGGAGTTACTGATGCCCTTCAACAAAAGCTTTGTTGCACCCCGGGATTTTTTAATATCCATGCACTCCCATAGGCAAGAATGTCAGACCCGACATACTCCCAAATCAGGCGGATTGAAATTATTAAGGGTAAGATACTAAAAAAGACGTGGGTGTTTCTACTTCTCGCTTATCCCACGCTCAGGCTTCTCGCATTGCCTATGTACAAGGATAAGCGACTGCAGTCAGCCCACGCCGTGAGATATCATACATATATTCACCGCAGCAAGTGTTGCGGTAAGTGTATGATACACCCAACGTGGACGTTTGCGTTGCCGTATCTTCTTAGGTCCAAGTTTACGAAGTTTGAGCGTAGAAGATAACATCCGTAAACGTCCTTTACCAGTAAAAGCCCCATACCCCCTGCACAAAAGGGCTGCTGAGTCGTCAGCAAATGTATGAATTTTTCACGACAAAACAAAAAGAAAAACAATAAACTTAATATTTTATTACTTTTCAACGGCTGAAAAGTATCAGAATAAAAGGTAAGCTTTAGGCCGGCCAAAGGTAACCTTTGAGCAAGCCGGAGCTTACCTTTGACAGGCTTAAAGGTTATGTTTTGCAAGCCGGAATGAAAGCAAAAACGAAACAAAAAAGAGGACATGCCGTGCATGCCCTCTTATACAAAAGATATAATTAAAATAATACTTGCTTATTGCAACACGCTCAGAGCCTGAGTTGCAGTTGCATTCTGCGGATCGATGGCCAGGATTTTCTCATAATAAGACTTGGCTGTGGCGTTGTCTTCCTTTACGATGTAGTAATAGCCGAGATACATGTAAGGCTCGATGAGCAGCTTGGGATTATCGGCATTCTCAGTCTGGGCGAGCTGTACATACTCCTCATAATAAGGCTTTGCAAGACCTTGCGTACTCTCGGGATCAAGCTGAGAATTGATGCGGGCACGCATCAGCGTGGCGTAAAGCTTGTTTGAAGGTGATTCTGAGGCTATGCGGCCATATACTTCGTCAGCCTTCTTGAAAGCATTGATTTTGTCTGTGGTCATAGAATCTATGCTTGATGCCTGCTGCATGTAAAGCTGAGCCAGTCCGTCAAGATCAGGAACAGAGGGTTTCTCAACCTTGCTGAGATACTCATCATAGAAAGCAAGACCGTTAGTAAAGTCTTTCTTTGCGATGTAAGCATCAGACAACTGCTTACGCACGTCGTTGAGTTCGGCATTCATCTCAAGTGCTTTCTTGAACTGCTCTATGGCCTGGTCATAAGCGCTGTCACCCATGAATGCATAGCCGTAATACTGATAATCGCGTGCGGAAATCTTGGCACTGTCAGACTTGTTAAACAGCGCATCGGCATATTTAAGCGCGTTCTTATAGTCCTTCAGGTCTGTGTAGTTGTAGAATGTGATACGGTTCATTGCGGCGCTGCGCGGATTCTTGTTCACACCGAAAAGAGCAACCTCAAGACTCTTTTTCGAATTTGCGAGAAGAAGTTCGGCCGTAGCATACTCTGTAAGATAATTGTCCTTGAGCTGGTTGAGGTCAACCTTTCCGTAATGTTCAACAGCCTTGTCCAGTTTGTTGGCGCCATAGAAGAAGTGGCCGGCCTCAGCATCAACAGGATAGCTTGGGTCTACGGCACGCAGTTTCTCGAGCATCTGTACAGACAACTCAGGACTACGCTTGCGATAAACGCTTGCATACTTTATATATCCCTGGGGGTCTTGCGGGTCCATGAGAGTAGCCTGCTGATACCATGTAGCAGCAGCACCGCCATCATTGCCCAATGCCTCTATGTCACCCAACAAGATGTAGCCCTCAGCATCTTTCTCGCCGCGGTCTACAGCCATCTTGGCATACTTCTTGGCGTTCACCGTATCTTTTATATCAAGATACGCCCGGCCAAGACCTGCCAAAGCTATGGCATTTTTCTTGTTCTCCTTTACAAAGTCTTTTACCTGGTCTTCTACGGCTTCAGGATTAGACTTGTTCTCTTTGATAACCTTAGCTATGGCGTCTACCTGTGACTGAACATCCTGCGCCATTACGGGAGTTGATGTCACTGCCATCAAAGCTCCTGCCAATAAATATTTAATTGCTTTCATACTTCAATATTATTTTAAAACAATCATTTTCTCTACCTAAACATCTATTTTCAATAACATCAGGCCACACAAATCCCGTCATGCAGCCTATCTATCAATAAACACTCTGCATTACTCTTCAGTGACGTTAACCGTCCTCACGGTTATGTCGCCACGCATAGGCAGCAGTCCTGATTTAAAGATTATCAACTGTCCCTTTGGCTGCTCTATAAAATGAGCAAATCCCCACGGCAATCCGTGAATCGGGTCATTAAGCAAAGCATATATTGTCCTTACCAACGGATAACGTCCGTCAAGCAAGTATGCCTGATAAGGTTTCCAACTGTTTGCATAATAGGCACTGTCGAATTTACTTACAGACATAACAGTTATATTCTTCTTGAATGTGGTGTTGGTGGTGTCCCTCTTGTCATTCAACCAGTTAGAACCTATGATACCAATGGCATTGGGAGTTTTCTCAACATAGTCTATCACCTCTTTACTGGTATTTGCGGCTACAATATTCGGACTGTTGATAGGTTTCCCGTCAAGAAGCGAATCAACACAAAAATGCACCGTGCTTGATTTTTTATTATCAAAAACCACCAGAATCTCACCTCGCTTTGAGCCCGGCACTATGTCGGCCCATGTCTTTGCCTGGCCGCTCAACACTCGCTTGATGTTTTTAACCGAAATACACGAGTCTTTGTTGTCTTTATTGATTATAAGCGACAGCCCGTCGTAAGCCAGCGGAATGGCTACCGGCAAATAATTACGGGCTTTAAGGTTTTCAAATTCTTTTTTTGTAAAATTCCTTGAAGTAATGGCAAGCTGTATACTGTCAGTCATAAGCATGTTGACAGCATCAAGCTCATTTGTATATATCGGCGTCAGTTTGGCGTCACGGTATATACTTTCGAACACCTGTATCTGTTCGTCAATAATCGGGCTAAAACTTTCGTCAGAAGCGAAAGTTATCGCTCCTGACGAATAAGTATCAGTCCTACCGCTTTTGGACTTGTCGGCACAAGCCGAGACAAGTCCTAAAAGCAGCGTGAATCCTACTAAACTGTAGAACAGTTTTTTACTCATTGTGCTTAAATACTGTTTACTGTAATTTGAATGTTACAGGCAGAGTGTACCTCACGTTAACGGTAGTACCGTTCTGCTTACCAGGAGTCCAGTTAGGCATTGCGCTCACCACGCGAACAGCCTCTTTGTCGAGTGACGGGTCAACGCCACGGACAACTGTAACACCGGAAATAGAACCGGTCTTGCTAACAACGAACTGCACGATAACACGTCCTTCGATGCCATTTTCTGCAGCAATCACCGGATATTTGATGTTATCTCTCAGCCACTGCATCAAAGCGCCCTGACCACCGGGGAACGAAGGCTGTTCCTCAACAACGTCGAAGACCTTAGTTTCCTCTTCTTTCGGAGGTTCGGGCTGAGCGATTTCCTCTTTAGCCTTGAGTACCTCGCCACCGATATCGTCATTACCTACTACGTTGAATGCACCGATTGTCGTCTTGGTTTTCTGGAGTTCGTCCTGATTCTTCATTTCTTCCTCAGGTTTTACATCCTCATCCTTCTTGATGACAGGTGCCGTAAACTTAATTGAGCTTTTCACTCTCTCTACCGGTTTCGGCTGCTCAATCTTTACAGGAGCCTTCTTTTCAACCTTAGCCTGCTTCTTCGTCTCTATCTTAGAAAGCTCAACTTCGGTCGTGATGGCCACTTTCTGATTAGCCTGAATGACATTCTTGATCGCTATGGCAGAGAATATGACAACAGCAGCAATAAGCACGATTATGATGGACAAAATGTTACGCTTGGCAGTACCCTTACGGAGCCGGTAAGCACCGTAGGCCTGATTTCTGCCCTCGAACACAAGGTCACACCATGCATTAGATATTAAATCTACTTTTGACATTGCTTTACGTTTTAAATGTTAATCAACGACTGTTCATCCTTTACTTAAAACGAATACCCTTTTTAGTAAGGAGCTGTTCGTCGTCCGGGGTGATGTTGTCGATGACATACTTACCTATACTGCAAATCTGCATCTCATCCAGAGCGTCAACCAGATTCTTATAAGAAGCATTGTCAGTTGCCTTGATGATGATAGTCAGCGTAGGAATCTTCTGTCCGCCAATTTCACCGTCCTTCAACTTATCAAGTTCCTTATTATAAACTGAATCAGGATACTTTGCCGGGTCTTTCAGCTTCTTTGCATCAAGTTCCAGCTTGGCTTTCATTATTGCTGCAACAGGCACAGTTCCGTCTTCAGTAACGTGATTTATAAGCACGCTGCGGATACCGTCCTTACCCCATGTTGTCTCCTTCAGGCATGAAGGATCATCATAATTGGGGATTCCTGCCACATAATAAATCTTGTCATTTCCGGCAACAAATATTGTGATAGTCTGCGAAGCTTTAGTTGCAGTCTTGTCCTGATCTTGCACATTCTTATCGTTACTTGGCATAGTTAAGAGCATTGCCTGAGGCTTGCTCAAAGACGTACACAGCATGAAGAATGTGATAAGAAGCATCATCATGTCCACCATCGGAGTAAAGTCTACACGAAGGTCGACCTTTTTCTGTCTACTTGCTTTCTTTTTTGCCATGTCTTAGTCCTCCACCTTTTTATAA
>CALNFG010000129.1 GCA_939792625.1 uncultured Prevotella sp. | reverse complement strand
GCACACGTGTCAGGAAGAAGATATGACATCCGTGGCAAAATTGAAACAAAAACTCAAACGACATGCCGTACATGTGCGCCATGGGCAATATGCTTACCGTGTTGGAATATTTCGGAATGTGCGTACCGAGCATCTGCATGGTCATGTCAAGGTTACCCCACAGCGCGCGATATGGCAGCATAACGCCCTTAGAAAAGCCTGTCGTGCCACTTGTATAGTTGATCAGGGCCAGTTCGTCAGGATTATCATTCTTGTAATAATTTACATGGTTGGCCCTGAAAGCCTTCGGATATCTTTTTCCGAACAATTCGTTAAGATGTTCTCTGGCATAAGTGAGCTTGTCTGTCCGTGACACCAGCAACGAATAGTCAGGGATATATATTACACCCTCAAGGTCGGGCATTTTCGTTGCATCTATTGACTTGGACACAACATCACCGACAAACAGAAGTTTTGCCTCACTATGGTTGACAACATTATATATTTGGTCGGGAGTGAACTCATGTTGTACCGGTACAGCCACGGCGCCGTATGTAAGCGTAGCCAGAAAAGCTACCGCCCAACATGCACTGTTACGCCCGCAAATAGCGATTTTATCACCTCTGATTACACCGCTGTTTTCAAACATGATGTGCAGTTTTTCAATTTTTCTTGCCACATCTTTATATTGCAAGGTTATGCCCTTATAGTCAGTCAAAGCATCATGGTCCCAATTGTCTATGACACTTTTCTCAATGAATGAGTTAAAACTTGGTATTAATTCCATTGCACAAAAATCAAAAATTTGTGCAAAGGTAGACTATTTCTTGCACATATCCAAATTATTTGTGCAATTTTTATATACATACTCGGTTTGTTGATATTCATCAGTTCTTTTGTAGTGCAATAATCAGGCTGTTATGTCTACATTCTGTTCATTGTGTAAGCATATTGCCATAAATGCTTACATCTCAGCATTTCATAAGCCTTTTATTTTGCAGTATTCTGAATTAAAAGATACATTTTCCGAAATATCGCAAGGAAAAGTGCGCATTTGTAATATATTGATAATAAGATTATTATATAATATACCTGCAGCTTTGTGCGGTAAATGGTAACAAATGGCTTTGCCAAAGGTTATCTTTTACAAGGCCAAAGGTAACCTTTAAGGGCGTTAAAGGTTATCTCAGACCTTGGCTGCAACTGCAAATATACCGCTTAAACATCATGTTTTGCACTGCCGAGACATTAAAATCAAGTAATTTAAGGCTGTTTAGGGACTGGCAAGACGCATTTTTATAGTATTTCGTGTCTCAAAACGGCAGTTGAGACTGATATTTTTATTTTGACAAACAGACAGAAGCATTGTCATTATACTTACATTTTGATATTCTCATAAAACAAATACGACATACACGACGATACAGGCAGACACACTTGCTTGTATAACTGAAGTCTGTGTTACATCAAGAAACATTGCGACACAAAATAATTGAATCTTATAATTCGGATTGAAAAATTACTTGTATATTTGCATCGTGAAAATCCGTGCAGCCATCATATTGTCACTGATGATGCCTTTGCTGGCCAATCCGTCAGAAGTTCATGCCCAGATAGAGTCAGACTCACTGATTCTGAAGCGTGTGCTGACATACAGGCAGAACATGCCTGTTCCTCTTGACAGTATTCGCACCAACGCATACGTAAGATATCATTTCAAGACGGAAAAACGTAACTTCATGCTGATGGCCATACCATCGATGTATGTCATTTCACGTGGACGCCGCGAATATGCCGGTGAGAGTTACAGTTCGATTTACATAGAGAACAACATGATAAAAAGCGTGGTACGTAATCTGAACACCGGAACGATACCTCATCATAAAAATGCGATGGATATTATGATGAAGTATCTTATGCCTGACATTTATGGTGTAACCATGCTTGACAACCAGTTGCTTTCGCCGTTCAATGCTTACAACGTTAAGCTTTATCGTTATGACATAACACGTCTTACCGACACTACCGTTGAAATATTATTCCGGCCCAAGCGTCATAACACCCAACTGATAAACGGATCGGCCATTGTCGATGCCGGAAGCGGAAAAATAATAAGAATAGGATTTGACGGCGAATATGACATGGTAAACTTCCACATAGATGCCATAATGGGTAAAGACGGCTTTCACTCACTCATGCCAAAGACGTGTGACATTGATGCTACGTTTCATTTTATCGGTAATAAAATCAAAGCTTCTTACAGGTCCGTGTACGACAATCCGATGTTTTTACCCGATTCGATAGTCAACTCTCATGACCGTCATCTGATGGCTGAAGTACGGCCTGAGCCTCTGCCCGAAAATATAAGAGCTATATATCACAGGGACGATTCTGTCCGCAACACGGTCGACACTGTAAAAATAAAAAAAGAAGAAAGTGTTTGGAAGAAAGTATTGTGGAACTCTTTTGGCGACTACGTAATTAACCGGACAAATGGAAACTTCGGAGCAAACAAACAGGGAGCGTTCAGAATATCTCCAATACTTAATCCTCTGTATCTCAGCTATAGTGGACGTCGCGGCATAACGTATAGGTTTAAGTTGAACGGCAGTTATAAATTCACGCTCAACAAAGACATATCCATAGGCTTTAACGGAGGTTATTCGTTCAAGCAGCGCCAGTTTTATTTCAACGTTCCGATACGATTTAACTATAACAAGCGCCGTAACGGATACATCGGGATAGAGGTAGGTAATGGCAACAGGATAACCAATTCGAGCATCGTCGACCAGGTGAAAAACGAAACTCTCGACTCAATAGACTGGGACAAGATGAACCTTGACTATTTTAAAGATCTTCATCTGAAGTTTGTATGTAATTATGACCTGTCTGCCAAATGGAGTTTACAGCCGGGCCTTGTGTTCCATCGGCGCTCGGCCGTAGACAAGGCAGGGTTCATATTGGCAGACCGTCCCGTTGAGTATTATTCGTGTGCCCCGTCCATGCAGATACAGTTCCGTCCGTCAGGTTGGGGAGGACCGGTGATAACCACCGATTATGAACGAGGCCTGAATATAGGCAAGGCTGACATGGAATACGAGCGTTTTGAGTTTGATTTTTCTTGGAGACGACAGTTTCATTCCCTTAGAGGATTTTCAATGAGATTCGGAGGTGGATTTTACACTTCAAAAAGTCCCAATTCATATTTTCTTGATTACACCAACTTCAGAGAAGAAAATATTCCCGGCGGATGGAATGATGACTGGACCGGAGAATTTCAGCTGTTGAACAGTAACTGGTACAATGCCTCAGAGTATTACATGCGAGGCAATGTGTCATACGAATCCCCGCTGATGGTGCTGTCCCGCATTCCATACGTCGGACGGATGATGGAGATTGAGCGTATCTATATGAATGTGCTGTTTGTCGAGCATCTGCATCCTTACATCGAGTACGGGTACGGTTTTACAAACCGTTTTTTCTCCATGGGTATATTCATGGCCACGCGCAACGAGAAGTTTGACGGCTTTGGTTGCCGGTTTGGTTTTGAGTTGTTTAAAGACTGGTAACATTTATTTATGAGGCCTATACAGAGACCTGTGTAATACTAAAATTAAGAACAGACATGAAAGCATTGACCGTATACAAAGCTAGCGCCGGCAGCGGCAAGACATTCAGACTGGCCGTGGAATACATAAAACTGCTGATAGATAATCCTGTCAGTTTCAGAGGTATACTGGCCGTGACTTTTACCAACAAAGCAACGGAAGAAATGAAGCTGCGCATACTCAGTCAGCTGTACGGCATCTGGAAAAAACTGCCAGAATCAGACAGTTATATTAAAGAAGTGTGTCGTGACCTCGACATAAGTGAAAACACAGCCGGCCGGAAGGCGGGGATGGCTCTTAATCATCTCATACATAATTATCATTATTTCAGGGTTGAGACTATCGACTCTTTTTTCCAGTCAATCCTGCGCAACCTCGCGCGCGAACTTGACCTTACGGCCAATCTCAAAATTGGTCTTAACGATGTGCAAGTGGAAGAACAGGCCGTAGACCAGCTTATAGAGTCGCTTGACACAACAAGCGAAATGTTAAAGTGGCTTATAAATTATATCTTTTCAAACATAAATGAGAACAAAAGCTGGAATGTAATAGGTCAGATAAAGAATTTCGGAAGGACTATATTCAGTGACAAATACAAAACAGCCGGTGACTCTTTGACTAAAGCCGTATCCATGCCGGGATTTTTTGATGATTATGTCAGACAGATAAGATCTATACGTAACAGTGCAGCAGCAAGAATGGCAAAATATGCGGACGAGTTTGAAGCCGAGACTGAACGTGCCGGACTTACCGTAACGTCATACTCCGGAGGTAAGAACGGCATAGGCAGTTATTTTAACAAGATAAAGGGCAAAGACTTCAGTGATTCTAAATGTAAAAACATGACATTGGAAAGATGTCTGGCAGACTCAGCCAACTGGGCAGCAAAATCAAGTCCGAACAGGAATGTAATAATTGCACTTGCTGACTCAAAACTGATGAAACTTCTGCACGATGCGGAAAAAGACAGACCCGGACAGTGGAAATTGTACGTATCGGCAGACTGCACTCTGAGACATCTCGACAAACTGAGACTGCTAAATGCAATTGAAGTCATGGTGCGCAGGCTAAACGATGAAGCAGACAGATTTTTATTGAGCGACACACAGTATCTTCTGCATGCCCTGATAAAAGACAACGATTCTCCTTTTATATTTGAAAAGGCCGGATGTCAGCTGGAGCATATAATGATTGACGAGTTTCAAGACACGAGTGTTGTGCAATGGAAGAATTTCAAGGTACTGCTAACAGAATGTATGAGTCGTGGTACCGACAATGACGCCGTGGTGCGTAACCTTATTGTGGGCGACGTAAAACAGAGCATATACAGATGGCGTTCCGGAGACTGGCGACTTCTCAACAACATAGAACAACAATTTGCATGCCCTGAAACGAATATCGACATAAAGACTCTTCAGACAAACTTCAGGTCAGAGAAGAATCTGATAGAGTTCAATAATAAGTTTTTCGAACTGGCTGCCAGTCGGGAATATGAAAAGGAACTTGAGGTAAACGACCGGGCTATCGCTAACGAAATAATTACAGCATACGGTGATGTCTGCCAAAAGCCGCGAGACGGGATAGGGCAGGGGGGACTCGTGAGAATAACGCTTCTGCCCGGCGATAACTATGCGACAAATATGCTTACACACATCAAGGCGACATTACAAGAACTTGTTGCGGCAGGTGTGTCTGCCAACCGCATTGCCATTATAATAAGATATAACCGTCATATACCGTTCATAGCTGACTATCTTGCAGAAGAATGTCCCGGCATAAAGCTTGTCAGCGATGATGCGTTCAGGTTTGACGCATCATTTGCTGTCAATATTATAATTCTGGCCGTCAGATTGTTGGCTCATCCGGAAGATATTACCGCTAAGGCCGCATTAGCCGTAACATACAGGAAAAAAATATTAGGGTTTGATGATGTGGACAGCACTTTATCATCAATGGCAGGAGAGAGACTGGACTCTCTTTTGCCGGCGGTTTTTGTCGAACAGTTTGTTGATTTGTCGCGACAACCACTGCTTGAAGCCGTTGAAAACATTTACATGATGTTTGGCCTGAATAATGTAGAAGGACAAGGCGCTTATATCAGCGCATTTATAGACCAAGTATCAGATTTTGTAAACAATACGGCAGGAGACATGGCTGCGTTTATCAAAGAATGGGACGCTTCGTTGTGTTCGAAAACCGTGCAAAGTGATGAAATAGACGGTGTACGTCTTATAAGCATACACAAGAGTAAAGGTCTGGAATTTGACAATGTGATAATACCGTTCTGCGATTGGGCAATAGAGAGCGGTGACACAACATTGTGGTGTAGACCGGGTGAATCTCCATTCAACCTGATACCGATAATACCGATAGATTACAGTAAAAAACTGCTTGACACTATCTATGCTCCTTTTTATCGAGACGAACACATCCAAAACAACGTAGACAATCTTAATCTGCTGTATGTGGCATTCACACGTGCAGGTAGGAATCTGTTTGTTTTAGGGCGCAGAGAAGCACCTAAGGGCGCACTAGGATGCAGGTCGGAACTGATAGCCCGGATTCTGCCTGACATACAAACGACATTGAAAGATGCAACACTGACGGAAGGTGACGATAATGACAAGGGATGCCTGACATTGCAGTATGGCTCACTGTCGGTTTCCGCTAAAAACAAAATAAAAGCCGATGTGTCAGCCAATGTGTTCATGCAGCCGGTAATACCTATAAGAATAAAAGTCGATTCTGCACCTCTGACCGTAAGTTTCAAGCAAAGCAACAGCAGCCGAGACTTTATTGAAAAAAGTGATAACGCGGAAGAAAACAATAAGTATATCAAAACCGGTAAAGTGTTACATCATTTGTTGTCAAATATCAATACAATAAATGATGTTGAGACCGTATTGGCACGTTTTGTAAGTGAGGGTATATTATATGGCGACGGGATTGAGCCGGACAAGTTGCACAAGTTGTTACTTTCAAGGCTTACAAACAGCCGTGCCGCAGAGTGGTTTTTACCCAAATGGAAAGTAAATAATGAATGTTCCATCCTGTCAATAAACCATGAAACAGGAAAACTGATGGAAAGGCGCCCCGACAGAGTAATCACAGACAATGAAACCACTATCGTCATTGACTTCAAATTTGCACGTCCACGACAACAATATTATGAACAGGTAAAAGAATACATGCAACTTCTGAAAAATATGGGATGTAAAACAGTTAAAGGATATTTATGGTTTGTATACACCGATATAATTGAAGAGGTTGTACTATCATAATGTATTATGATACAACACTTTGGAACACAAGCAAATGGTTTAAAGCAAAAACAAAGGAGATTGAATGAACATACCTTATTTTTAACTTAAACA